>JASBUE010000102.1 GCA_030148045.1 Candidatus Tenderia sp. | reverse complement strand
CGGCGGCGTCGCCCTGGTGACCATGCTCAATATCCTGGCCGGCTTCGATCTGGAACGTATGGACGACACCACCCGTATCCATACCGTTGTCGAGGCCATGCGGCGCGCCTATCGCGACCGCGCCGAGTATCTGGGCGACACCGATTTTGTTGACGTGCCGGTGGCGATGCTGACCCACCCCCTGTATGCCGCCGGGCTGCGCAACGGCATCCGTTTGGACGCGGCCACCCCCAGCCGCCTGTTGCCGGGGATCGCCAACGATATGCCGGGCCGGGACACCACCCATTTCTCCATTCTCGATGAGGAAGGCAACCGGGTTGCCGCCACGCTCAGCATCAACTATCCCTTCGGTGCCGCCTTTGTCCCGCCCGGCACCGGCGTGTTGCTCAACAACGAGATGGATGATTTTTCCGCCAAACCCGGCGTGCCCAACGCCTACGGCCTGGTGGGTGCCGAGGCCAACGCCATCACTCCCGGTAAGCGCCCCCTGTCGAGCATGACCCCCACCTTTCTTGAAACCGACGACAGGGTCGCCGTGCTCGGCACCCACGGCGGCAGCCGCATCATCACCATGGTGCTGCTCGCAACGCTGGAATTCGCCGCCGGACGTCCGCCTTCAGACTGGGTCGGCCGGCCCCGTTTTCATCATCAGTTTCTGCCCGACGCCATCCAGTTCGAGCCGGGGGCTCTAAGTGAACCGCAGCAGGCACGCCTCGGCGCCCTCGGCCATGCCTTCAAACCGATGACACGCCATTACGGCAACATGCAGGCTATCCTGTGGCAAAAACGGGCCAACCGGGTAACGGCGGCCAGCGATCCCCGTGGCGGCGGTGAGGCGGTGGTTAAACAGCATTAAGGCTGGGGCCGTCGCTTGACTTAACCAATTCCGCCGCCTCTGTTACCCTTGTTCCATTCAGAACAGACTCAAGCAGTCAAGGGAAAGGATATGGGCCCAGATAACAGAGACAGCGCCGCTTTCAATGGCGACAAGCTTTATCGTGAAGAGAGCTTTACCGACCGCACCGTCGGCACCATCCGGCGTATGACGCCGGTTAGGCGCGATGGTGGCGAAGATAACAGCCGCAGCGTGATCTACGTGGGCCAGACTCAGGTAATGACTCAGGTAGGCGCCCTACCGCTGACCTTCGAGATCGAGGCCGAGTCTCTGGAAGCCGCGATTGCCGCTTTCGACGACGCTGCCAAGCAGGCCTTCGAACAGACCATGAAGGAGCTGGAGGAACTGCGCCGTGAGCAGGCCTCGTCCATCGTGGTGCCCGGCGCCGGGGGTGGCGTTCCGGGAGGTGGCGTTCCGGGAGGCGGTGTGCCCGGCGGCGGCAAGATCCAAATCTGATTTATCAGCCGCTTTCCCTACCATCAGAAAAGCCCTGTTTTGACTTCAAATCAGGGCCTTCGCCCCTCGGTTCCTGCGCGCAAACCTCAGTCCGGCCACGCCGGCCAGCAACAAGATCGCCGGCGCCGGCGCCGGTAATTGATGGGTGCTTGCGGCCGAGGCGAATATCATGCCGTCCAGATAAAATTCTTCGCTGCCGCCCGCAACGCCCGGGGCATACACCTGATCACCGTGGACAATGGAAAAGCTGCCCAGCGGGTTGTCCAGAATAAATCCGATGAAGGGGATAGCCGCATCGCTTGGAGTATTGTCCAACCCGCCTGTTGCGGTGGCGGAATCGGTAAGCCCCAGCAGATCGCTAACGAGAAAAGCGCTGCCGTCAACCAGCAGGCCGATCTCGGCCAGGTTCAGTCCCGCCGCATTGGAGGCGGAATCATTCTGCAGCCCCAGCAGACCGAAACCGATCGCGGCACCGTGGTTGATAGTGAGGCTCACGCCATCGCCGCTTCCCACGGCACTGGAGTCCACCTCTCCTTGCAAAAAACCTGTACCGGTCAGACCAGCGGGACCGGGATCACCCACTCCGCCGATGAGGTCGACGCTGACCGAGCCGGCGGCATTGCCGCTGGAAGCGGCGTTAAAATTGGTCGCCGCCCCGTTAAAACTCTCTTCAGAAAAGATGCTCCCGGCCAGTGCCGTTTGCCAGGCCGACTGATCGGTATAGGTGGAAATGACGCTGGCATTGGCCACAGCCATGCAAAACAGCGACAGATTCACCACCAGGCAAGCTGATCGAATAGACATTTGTTGACCCCCAACATTTGTTTTTTGACTATGTAACGGCCATTACCTTGCAATAAAGATGGAAACACGTCAAGCCGCACGGCACGGGGGAAAATCAATCAACAGCGCAGCAACACCAGTGGCACATCCATTTCGTCGCGACTCAGGCCGCCGTGAAAACCGACCATATCCGATGGCGGCTCGCCCGGCAGCTGCTGAGTCAGGGCGTAGCCCTCTTTCATGACCAGGGCGTAATCGCCGGCGCGAGCCGCCAGTTCGGGATGGGGCTCGCCGAGACCGAACAAGCCCCGTTCAATCAATTCATGACTGGGATACAGATCGGCGGCATAGCTCAACTCACCCTGCGCATAGTCGACGAACCGCCGGCGCATGGCCGCGCGCACATAACAATAGGCCAGCCGGGGTTCACCGCAGACCGGCAGCTGCAGACATTGCTGTAATTGCGGCAGCTCATTCACCCGCAGGCGGCGCTCGGCCGGCACATCGACAAAGCCGTGGTCGGCGCTGAGCAGCACCACGGTCTCGGTACCGTGCAGCGCATGGAGCATTTTTTGAAAGGCTTCATCCAGCTGGGCGAAATGCGCCGCCACCGCGGCGCTGCCGACACCGTGCTGATGCGACAGGGCATCGAAGCCCGGCCAGTAGGCATAGATATATTTGCGCCCGTCATGGCGGCGCACGGTATTCGCCGTCTGCACAAAACAGTCATCCAAACCGCCGTGCAACACCAGTTTCGCCTTGCCCAAATGGGCCAGATTGAAGGCCGATTCCGACAGCCAGTCGGGCATCACCGAGTAGCAGGCTGCATCCATGCGGTCGAACACCGGACGGTGGCCGAACAGCGCCTCGGGGGTGATACCGGCGCCGCCCAGGTCGGCCTGGTTACAGCGTGTAATAAAGGGCAATACCGTCACCACGGAGCCCAGTTCGCGCATCCAGGTATACCAGCCGGTGAGGCCGTGCTGCTGCGGCGCCAGGCCGGTGAGATAGGTGGAGACCGACGCCGCCGTGGTGGGCGGCGCCACGGCATGAATGGGACCGTGCAGGTGCTGCGCCATGACACTGCCGGCTCCGTGCCGGATCAGGTAATGATAGCCCAGCCCGTCCATAATCAGCAGGATGATATTGCGGGCATCGGTCAGCATGTCAATATCCAGACCGCGCAGCGGCGGATAGAGCCCGACGTTACCGCCGCGCGCGGCGATAATACTGCTCATCAGGTTGACGATGCTGCCACCCTGGTAGTCGGGGACATTCACGGTGCCGGGGCTCATTTGACGCTTAACTCCATGACCAGGGGTAAAAGCAGGGTGATAAACAGTGTGATCAGCACGGCACCCAACAGGTTCAACCAAATTCCCGCCCGGGCCATCTGCGGAATGGTCACCTGGCGACTGGCGAAGATGATGGCGTTGGGCGGCGTGGCCACCGGCAGCATGAAGGCATACGAAGCAGCCAGCGCCACGGCGGCCATCAGCGACAGGGGCGGCAGCTCGACGGCCAGGGCGAAACCGGCCATCACCGGCAACAGCAAGGAGGCGGTGGCGGTGTTGGAGGTGACCTCGGTGAGAAAGATCACCATCAGCACCACCGCCAGCACCAGCACCACCAGCTCAGTGCCGCGCAACAGGGTGAGCTGCTGCCCCAGCCACTCGGTCAGGCCGCTGGCGCCAAAACCGGCCGCCAGGGCGAAACCGCCGCCGAACAGGATGATGATGTCCCAGGGGATGCGCGCCGCCGTCTTCCAGTCAAGCAGGAACTGACCCTGCTTCAGGTCGGCGGGGATCATGAACAGCAGCAGGGCGCCGAGGATCGCCACGCTGGAGTCGGTCACCTCGCTCAGGGCCGGCACTTCCAGCAGGCCGCGGAACAGCCACGCCGCGACCACGGACAAGAACACGGCAAGCACGCGTTTCTCCTGCTTGCTCATGGGCCCCAGGGCCGCCAGTTGCTCACGGAGCACTACCTTGCCGCCCGGCAATTCCACCATGTCGCTGCGAAAGGCGACGCGGACGAGAAACAGCCAGGTCAGCAGCAGCATGATGGCGGACAGGGGCGCGGCGAACAGCATCCACTCGGCAAAACCGATGGTGTAACCGTACTGCTTCTCCACCACGCCGGCGAGAATGGCGTTGGGCGGCGTGCCGATCAGGGTCGCCACCCCGCCGATGGAGGCGGCATAGGCAATGCCCAGCATCAGGGCGATGCCGAAATTGCTGGGTGGCGGCTCCACACCCGGATCATATCCCTTGCCGGACAGCTGGCGCAGCACCGCCATGCCGATGGTGACCATCAGCATGGCGGTGGCGGTATTGCTGATCCAGCAGGAAAGAAAAGCAGTGGCCAACATGAAGCCGAGCAGGATACGGTCGGGCGTCACCCCCACCAGCCGCACGGTATGCAGGGCGATGCGTTTGTGCAGCTGCCAGCGTTCGATGGCCATGGCGATCAGGAAGCCGCCCATGAACAGATAGATCAGATGATTGCCGTAAGAAGCCGTCACCTTGGCGGCCGGCATCACGCCGAGCATGGGAAACAGGGCGATGGGGAACAGCGCCGTGGCGGGAATGGGAATCGCCTCGGTGATCCAGAACACCACCATCAGCAGCGTCACCGCCGCCACCATCATGCCCTGCTGCTGCATGCCCTCCGGTAGCGGCAACAGCAACATCAGGAAAAACAGACCGGGCCCCAACAGCAGGCCGACTTGTTGCCGCCGGCCCGGCCCCATCTGCGGCGCACTCATGGGCTCCTTTCCATTATTTTCAGTCTTATTTGGAGGAATAAAAACACGATACGCCCTTGGCCCGCCACTGTAAAACGAGGCGGATTATGCAGCGTGGAGGATATGGGTATTCGGGCGCATCAGGCGCGCGCCTGGACAAATCATCGATGGCCTAACGCCTGTCAGATTTAGGGCCTGTTCACACTAATTTCACAGCAGCGCCACCGGCACCCACGCCCTCAGGCGTCAGCCTTGCTGCCAGACCTGGATCAGTTCGGTGACGAAGGCGTCGAAGCTGCGCGGCGGATGGCCGACAATGCCTTCCTGTCTTTTCAGGCTCTCTGGATCGGCCAGCAGGCCGTGCTCCTGGAAATATTGATACATGACCTTGAAATCGTTCACCATCCAGGCGGGCATCATGTGTTGCGACTGTTTGGCCCAGGCCTCCAGGTCGTCACCGGCGTAGCGGATTTCACGACCGAGCTGCCTGGTAAACTCGGCGGCGATACCCTCGCCGGTCCATACCTCACTCCCATTGATGGCGAACTCCTGGTTTTCGAAACCGTCGTTGAGCAGGGCGTTGACGGCGGCGTCGGCGACATCGCGTGAATCAACCCGGTTGAGACCGACATTACCGAGCGGCTGGGGGTAAGTACCATAGGCCATTATCGCGGCCTGGCCCCATTGGTCGTTCTGAAAAAAGTTGTTAGGCCGCAGAATGGTATAGGCGACGCCGCTCTCTCTCAGCTTCCTTTCCACCAACTCCTTGTTGCGAAAATGGGGAATCTTGTCGGAACCCCGCGGATGCGGCTCGGCCATATAGACGATCCTTTTCACGCCGGCCATGGTCGCCGCCAGCACGGCATTGACCCCCATCTGAATCTCGTTCTGGCTCAGCGGCGTGATCATGAAGACCTTTTCGACGCCCGAGAAGGCCTTGGCCAAACTGCCGCGCGCGACCAGATCGGCGACACACCCCTCGACACCACCGGGCAACTGATCAAGCTTGGCGGGGTAATGGGTCATGGCCCGCACCCCGGCGCCCTTACCGATCAGGCCGGTCACGACACTGCGCCCCACGCCTCCGGTTGCACCGATTACAAGTATTGTCATGTTTCACTCCTGTCTTTAATAGCGTGTCCGTCAATCTGCAGGTTAGCAGTGAACACAGCGGATTTCATTCTATACGCGCAAAGGGGTTGCTGACAAAAATGATTCGGCTAGCACGCCTCTATTTCACCGACGCGGCCTGAATGGGGTGCCGCTTAATATTCGGAACGGCAAGCGATGCTAACAAGATGCAAAGCCGGTTTCTGCTATCTGATTCACATTATTAACCCGGCAACCTAGGGTTGCCGGGTTAATAGCAGTCATACTCAACCGGAGAATGGAAAAAAGACACAAAACAGTCCGGCACGTCGCCGGGCTGTTTTATTCGGGATCCACGAGGGAAGGTGCTTATTTCCGCTTCGGCACATAGAGGTCGGTACAGGTGCCTTCGGCCACCTCGGCGGCGAAGTTGAAGGTCTCCGACAGGGTCTGGTGGGGATGGATGGTGAGGGCGATATCCTCAATGTCCGCGCCCAGCTCCAGGGCCAGCACCGCCTCGGCGATGAGCTCGCCGGCATTGGGACCGGTCATGGCCGCACCGATGATCTTGTGATCCGCGTCGAACAACACCTTGGTCATGCCCTCGTCGCGGCCCAGCGACAGCGAGCGGCCGGAGGCGGCCCAGGGGAAGCCGCCCTTGGTGTAATCGATGCCTTCCGCCTTGCACTGCTCTTCGGTCTTGCCCATCCACGCCACCTCCGGATCGGTGTAGGCCACCGAGGGAATAGCACGGGCGTCGAAGAAGGACTTCTCGCCGGCGATGTTCTGCGCCGCCACCTTGCCTTCGTGGGTGGCCTTGTGCGCCAGCATGGGCTGACCGACGATGTCGCCGATGGCGTAGATGTGATCCACATTGGTGCGCTGCTGTTTGTCCACGGGAATGAAGCCGCGTTCGTCGACCGCGACGCCGGCCTTGTCGGCGTCGATGAGTTTGCCGTTGGGCGAGCGGCAGATGGCCACCAGGACGCGATCGAAGGTGTCGCTCTCGGGCGCCTGCTTGCCTTCGAAGGAACAGACCAACCCCTTGTCGGTGGGCTCGATGACGGTGACCTTGGTGTCGAGATAGATGTTTTCGTAACGCTTCTTGATGCGCCGCTCCAGCGGCCGCACCACGTCGCGGTCGGCGCCGGGAATCAGGCCGGGCGACAGCTCCACCACGGTGACCTTGGACCCCAAGGCGTCATAAACCGTGGCCATTTCCAGGCCGATGATGCCGCCGCCCACCACCAGCAGGCGTTCCGGCACCGCTTCGATCTCCAGGGCGTCGGTGGAGTCCATGACGCGCGGATCGTCCCAGGGGATGAAGGGCAGCTTGGTGACGCGCGAGCCGGCGGCGATGATGCAGTGGTCGAAACCGACCACCTGCTTGCCGCCGTCGTCCGCTTGCACCTCGATGGTATGCGGCGAGGTGAACGTGCCGTAGCCGCGCACGATCTGCACCTTGCGCTGTTTGGCCAGCTGTTTCAGGCCGCCGGTGAGCTTGCCGACGACCTTGTTCTTGTGGCCGCGCAGCGTGTCCAGATCGATCTCGGGCGTGTTGAAGGCCACGCCGATCTCGTGGAACTCGGCCGCCTCGTTGATCACCTGGGCGGTATGCAGCAGGGCCTTGGAGGGAATACAACCGACGTTGAGACAGACCCCGCCAATGCTTTCATAACGCTCGATCAGGATCACCTGCTTGCCCAGGTCGGCGGCCCTGAATGCGGCCGTATAACCGCCGGGGCCGGAACCCAGCACCACCACTTCGGCGCTTAGATCCACGTCGCCGCTGAAGCCGGCGGCCTGAGGGGCCGGTGCGGACGTCTCTGTTTTCTTTTCCGATGCAGCCTCTTTGGTCTTTTCCGCCTTGGCGGGGGCGGCGGCCTCCTCGCCCGCCTCCAGCTTGAGAATGGGGCTGCCTTCGGAGACCTTGTCACCCACAGCCACCAGCAGCTCTGTCACCGTGCCGGCCTGGGGCGCCGGGATCTCCATGGAGGCCTTGTCCGACTCCACCGAGATCAGCGAGTCTTCTTGCTTGATGCTGTCACCGGGCTTGACCAGCACCTCGATGACCTCCACGTCCTGGAAATCGCCGATGTTGGGAACCTTTATCTCAACTGTATCGCTCATGGTTAGACTCTGCATTTTGCGGCGCGCTGTTGCGCGCGTGTTTTTTTATCCCCTCACCCTAACCCTCTCCCCCTGAGGGGGAGAGGGGATAAAACCCTTACAACAACAGCCGGCGGGTATCGGACAGCACGCGGCTGAGGAAGGTGGTAAAACGGGCGCCGTCGGCGCCGTCGATGACGCGGTGGTCGTAGGACAGCGACAGCGGCAGCATCAGGCGCGGCTCGAACGCCTTGCCGTTCCACACCGGCTGCATCTTGGAACGCGACACCCCGAGGATGGCTACCTCCGGGGCGTTGACAATGGGCGTGAACTTGGTGCCGCCGATGCCGCCAAGGCTGGAGATGGTAATCGAGCCGCCCTGCATGTCTGACGGTTTGAGTTTCTTCTCGCGCGCCTTGGCGCTGATCTCCCCCAGTTCCACGGCCAGGTCCACCAGGCTCTTGCGGTCCACCTCGCGAACGACGGGCACCACCAGGCCGTCGGGCGTATCCACCGCGATACCGACATTGAAATAGCGCTTCAGGATCAGGTTCTCGCCGGTACTGTCCAGCGATGAGTTGAAGCGCGGGAACTCGCGCAGGGCCGAGACCACCGCCTTCATCATGAACACCAGCGGCGTGATCTTGATGCCCTTCTCCTTGTACTCGGCCGCCATCTCCTTGCGGAATTTCTCCATGTCGGTGATATCCGCCTCGTCGAACTGGGTGACGTGGGGAATGGTGACCCAGTTGCGATGCAGGAACTGACCGGTCAGCTTGTTGATCTTGGACAGGGGCCGGGTCTCGACCTCGCCCCATTGACTGAAATCGATTTCGGGCATGGGCGCCACACCCAGACCGCCAGCGGCCGGCTGCGACAGGGCGCGTTTGACGAAGCCCTGCACGTCTTCCTTGGTGATGCGCCCCTTGCGGCCGCTGCCCTCCACCTGCCCCAGATCCACGCCCAGCCCGCGGGCGAACTTGCGCACCGCCGGCGTGGCATGGGCCTTGGAGAAGGACTCCTCATCGATCCTGGCAGTCGGTGACTGGCGTGCCGGGGGGGCCTCGGCCTTCGGCGCCGGCTGGGGTTGGGCAGGCACTTCAGCCTTGGCTTCCTGCTTGGGCTCTGGCTTTTGCTCTGGCTCTGGCGCCTTCTCAGTCTCTTCTGGCGCGGACTTATCTTCATCCGCGGCGGCATCGCTGGCCGGTTCCAGCAACAGGATCAGGCTGCCCTCGGAGACCTTGTCGCCCACCTTGACCTTGACCTCTTTGACCTCGCCGCCTTCCGGGGCGGGAATCTCCATGGAGGCCTTGTCGGATTCCACCGAGATCAGCGAATCCTCGGGCTTGATGCGGTCGCCCGGCGCCACCAGCACCTCGATCACTTCCACGTCGGAGAAGTCACCAATGTTCGGAACTTTGATTTCTTTGCTCATATGCGTCCTTCGGTAGCGATTCGACCGGGGTTAGGCGTACAGGGGATAGGTTTTGTCCGCGTCGATGCCGTACTTGTCGATGGCCTCTTGGACCTTCTTGGCCGGCAGCTGCCCCTCGTCGGCCAAGGCCTTGAGCGCCGCAACCACCACATGGACACTGTTGACCTCGAA
>JASBUE010000079.1 GCA_030148045.1 Candidatus Tenderia sp. | reverse complement strand
AACCCAACAAACCCCGTGAGTGAATCTGGAATCTCAAAATCCAGGCGTTGAGCCAGGTGGTGATGCCGCGTTCGTATTCCTTGTATTCGGGCAGGATGGCGGACGAGCGTGAGACGAAGATATGATCCGGCACGATGGCTTCGATGGCCTGCTCGGCGCGCTCGTCGAGGAAGGAGAACAGCAGGTTGATGGCCACCGCCTCGGGCTTGAGTTGTTGCAGTTGCTGTTGCAATTGCTGCAGGTCATCCTCTGTCAGCGCTTCGAGCAGCACGCCGTCGGCGCCCATGCGTCCGCCGGTCTCCAGACACAGTTCGGGAGGCACGGGTGGGGCAACGGGCTCGGGTTGCAGGTTATAGAGTTCACGCCGCGCCTGGCGGCCGAGGGTGAGCATGTCGCCGAAACCGCGGTTGGTGATGAAGGCGGTGCGTACCCCCTTGCCTTCCAGCGCCGCATTGGTGGCCACGGTGGAGCCGTGGATGATGCTGAGCCCGGCGGGATCGAGCCCCATCTCCGCGATGCCGCCCAGGATGGCCTGTTCCGGGGCGTGGGGCGTGGAGAGCCGTTTGTGCAGGCGCAGCGAGCGGCCGTCGAAGAGGACGAAGTCGGTGAAGGTGCCGCCGGTGTCGACGCCGAGTAGCATACGAGTATCCTTTGCTGACAAAATACCGGGAACTTTACGTGGCTTGAGCCATCTTTGGGAAAGAAAATATTATAAGCGTTCTGTGATTGGGCGCCATCCGCGTGTATGTTGCAGTAGATGGAAATAATGACTGCCCGTCTGCCAAAACACGCTGTGAATACGTCCCTGCACGCTCGCTGGTCGCGTCCATGCGGCCAACGGTTTCGGCAGACGGACAGTCATTATTTTAGGTCGGTTAACAAAGGGACAAACGATCACTATGACATTATCCGATGCCTTGATACAGGTTGACCAGGTCAGCCGTTTCTACGGCCCCTTGCGGGCCTTGCACGAGATCAGTTTCGAGGTCAAAAAGGGCGAGGTGCTGGGTTTTCTCGGCCCCAACGGCGCGGGCAAATCCACTACTATGCAGATCCTCAGCGGCAACCTGGCGCCCAGCGCCGGGCGGGTGATGATCTGCGGTATCGATCTATTGGACAAGCCCAGGCAGGCCAAGGCCTTGCTGGGGTACCTGCCCGACCAGCCGCCCGTGTATCGCGAGTTGACGGTGGATGAGTATCTGTTCTATTGCGCCCGTCTCAACCGCATCCCGGCGGCGCAGCGGCACCAGGCCCTGGATGTGGCCAAGCAGCGCTGCGGACTCACCGACGTGGGGCGGCGTTTGATCGGCAATCTCTCCAAGGGTTACCGCCAGCGTGTCGGCATCGCCCAGGCCATTATCCACTCGCCGGCGGTGGTGATCCTGGACGAGCCCACCGTCGGTCTCGATCCCATCCAGATCCGCGAAATCCGCGCCCTGATCCGCGAACTGCGCGCCGATCACGGCGTGATTCTGTCCACCCACATCCTGCCGGAGGTGCAGGCGGTGTGCGACCGGGTGCAGATTATCAACAAGGGCGAGCTAGTGCTCAACGACAGCATCGCCGGTTTGCAGCAGCGCATGCGCGGCGAGAGCCTGTTGCTGGCGCTGCGCAATCCGCCGGCAGTGCCGGCCCTGGAGGAAGTCGCCGGCGCGGGCCGGGTGGAGGCGCTGGGAGACGGCCGTTTTCGTGTGCATGCCCCTGAACTGGAAACCCAGGGTGAGGCCTTGGCGATGGCGGCGGTGCAACACGGCTGGGGCCTGTATGAACTGAGCCCGGAACGCCTCACCCTGGAGCAGATCTTCGTCGATATCACCACCACCGAGCAGACCCACGACGATAACGCGGGGGCGGCGGCATGATGATCTTTACCATCGCCGGGCGCGAACTGCGCAGCCTGTTCATCTCGCCGCTGGCCTGGTCCATCCTAGCGGTGGTGCAGTTGATCCTGGCCTATATGTTTCTCACCCAGCTGGATCTGTTCATGAGCCTGCAGTCGCGGCTGCTGGGCATGGCGGGGGCGCCCGGCGTGACCGAGATCATCGCCGCACCGCTGCTGGGCAATGCCGCGGTGGTGTTGTTGCTGGTGGTGCCCATGCTGACCATGCGTCTGGTGAGCGAGGAACGCCGCAGCCAGACCCTGAGCCTGTTGTTTTCGGCGCCGCTGTCCATGACCGAGATCGTGCTGGGCAAGTTCCTGGGCGTGATGGGCTTTCTGCTG
This sequence comes from Candidatus Tenderia sp., assembly GCA_030148045.1. Lineage (GTDB taxonomy): Bacteria > Pseudomonadota > Gammaproteobacteria > Tenderiales > Tenderiaceae > Tenderia. Next base: position 2,676 of record JASBUE010000079.1, on the reverse strand, counting down.
ATCATGGTGTTGTTGATCGTGCTCATGCCGCTGTCGCTGCTGCTGGGCGGCAGTCTCGATCTGGGGATGCTGGCGGCGGGTGCCCTGGGTTTGATCCTGTTGTTGGCCGCCTTTGCCGCCGTCGGTCTGTTCATGTCGACCCTGACGCTGCAGCCCACTATCGCCGCGGTGAGCAGTTTCGGCGTGCTGTTGCTGCTTTGGATTATCGATTGGGCCGGCAGCAATAACACCGGCCAGGCCAGCGAGCTGTTCGCCTATCTGTCGCTGCTGCGCCATTTCGAGTCCCTGCTCAAGGGCGTGTTCGACAGCGCAGACGTGCTGTATTACCTGCTCTTCGTGACCCTGTTTCTGGTTTTGAGTATCCGTCGGCTCGATGCCGAGCGGCTGCAGCATTGAGGTGATGGGATGAAGGTGACACAGCGTTCGAAACGTCAGATCCGACTGCAGAATGTGTTGTTCGTGGTGTTGTTCACGGCGCTGATCGGCCTGTTGGGCTGGCTCAGTGAGCAATATTCCTTCCAGGCCGACTGGACCGCCAATAACCGTAATACCTTGTCGCCCGCCAGCGTGGCCGTCCTGGAGCGCATGCCGGAGCCCGTCGAGGTGACGGCCTTCACCGCCGATACCGGCACCTTGAAGCAGCATATCCAGGATCTGCTGGCGCGCTATCAGCGCTACAAGGCGGATGTGCGGCTGAACTTCGTCAATCCCGACACCGAGCCGCAGCAGGTGCGCGAGCGGGGGATCACCGCGGACGGCGAGCTGGTGTTGGAATATCAGGGGCGCAGCGAAAAGGTCTCCGAGCTCAACGAACAGAGCATCACCAACAGCCTGCAACGGTTGTCGCGCAGCGCCGAGCGCTGGATCGTCTTCGTCGAGTGGCATGGCGAGCGCAGCCCCTTCGGCCAGGCCAATCACGACCTGCAGTCCTGGGCGCAGCAGCTGCAGGCCAAAGGCTTTCGCCTGCAGGGGCTGAATCTGGCCACGGCCGGCACCGTGCCGGACAACACCAGCGTGCTGGTCATCGCCGGGCCCCAGGTGAAGTATCTGCCCGGCGAGGTGAAGCTGATCGAGCAATATGTGGCGCGCGGCGGCAATCTGCTGTGGCTGGCCGACCCCGACGGTCTGTACGGCCTGGAGCCGCTGGCGGAGCAGTTGGGCATTACCTTTGAGCCGGGCGTGATCGTCGATCCCACCACGCAAATGTTCGCCATCGACGACCCCACCTTCGCCATTGTCGGCGATTACGGCTTTCATCCCCTGGTGGCAGGCTTTAATACCCTGACCATTTTTCCCTACGCCGCCGGCGTGGCGCTGGAGCCGCAAGGCGACTGGCAGGGCGAGACCCTGCTGACGACGACCGCACGCAGCTGGTCCGAGACCGGCGTACTGGCGGGCGAGGTCGGCTTCGACGAGATGGAGGACGTGCCCGGCCCCCTGAGCCTGGCCGCGGCCCTGACGCGCAAGCGGGACGACGAGGGGGAAGATAACGCCGCGGCCGCCCAGCAGCGCGTGGTGGTGGTGGGCGATGGCGATTTCCTTTCCAACGCCTATCTCGGCAACGGCGGCAATCTGGACCTGGGCATGAACATGGTCAATTGGCTCAGCAGCGATGATCAGTTGATCGCCATCCCGGCCAAGACGGCGGTGGACAGTTCCCTGACCCTGTCCCAGACCCAGTCCATGATCATCGGCTTTGGCTTTTTGCTGGTGTTGCCGGCGCTGTTGCTCATCAGCGGCCTGGGCATCTGGCTCAAGCGGCGCAAGGCGTAATGGGCAGGCGCGGCTGGCTCAATCTGGCCTTGCTGCTGTTGGTGGCGGCGCTGGCGGCCGTGGCCTATTTTCAGCCCGGCGAGGAAACCGAGCAGGCGATTCAATTGACCCCCCTCGATCCGGCGGCCGTGCAAAGCATCACCCTTGAACGCCCGGCGGCCGAGACAATTGTGTTGCAAGGTCGCGACGGGCGATGGCGCATGACCGAACCGGTGGCCGTGGCGGCCAATACGTTCCAGGTCCGGCGGCTACTGGCGTCGCTGACACAGCACAGCCTGCAGCGCTATCCGGCCGCAGGTTTGGACCTGGCGAAATACGGTTTGCAGCCGCCGCGCGCGAAACTGACGGCGGACGGCGTCGAGCTCAGCTTCGGCAGGGTCAATCCGCTCAACAGTCGTCTGTATGTGAGGGTGGATGACGTGATGCACATGGTGGCGCAGAATGATATTTCGTTCTTGACCGGCGAGTGGCTGGAGTTTGTCTCCACCGCCCTGTTGCCGGACGAGCCGCTGACACGCTTGGCACTGCCCGGTCTCGGGACTATCGCCAAGGATGAGTCGGGTTGGCGCCATGAAGGCCCCGGCGCGCCGCAATCGGCCGATCAGATACAGGCCCTGGTGGATGCCTGGCAACATGCCCGCGCCCTGCGCGTCAGGCCGCTGCGGGCGGCTGATACGTCGGAACAGGTAGTGGTGCAACTTGTCTCAGGGGCGACGCTGAGCTTTGCCGTGCAACACGATGCCGATGCCTTGGTGCTGCAGCGCCGCGACCTGGGGCTGGAGTATGTATTCGATGTCGCTCAAACCCGGCGACTGCTGGCCTGGCCACCCTTGGCGGGCGACGACGAGCCGCCGCCTGAGAATGAAGGTGTTTGATGCCTGAACTACCCGAAGTCGAAACCAC
>JASBUE010000064.1 GCA_030148045.1 Candidatus Tenderia sp. | reverse complement strand
ACAGGCAGCGCACCACTGCTACCGGCTTTGCGTGTACCAGCACATCGTAGACTGACTGCTCCAACTCGTATTTGTCGATACCGCTGCCCATGGTGGCATTGCCCTGCGGATCCAGGTCGATCAGCATCACGCGCCGCTTGGTCGCCGCCAGCGAGGCCGCCAGGTTGATGCTGGTGGTGGTCTTGCCAACACCGCCTTTCTGATTGGTTATCGCAATAATCTTTGCCATGGGCCTGGGTTACCTTAAATGTCTTTGATCGTGAACCACCACCGCCAGATGCCGCTCGCCCTGTTGGAACGGGATCGCCAAGGCATGCACGGCCTCGGCGCGGTAGCCCGGCGGCAGTTGCGCCAGCTCCGCCTCGGGAAAAACCCCTTTCATCGCCAGAAACCGGCCGCCCGCAGCCGCCAGATGGCCGGCCACCGCGAGCATGTCGGCGAGGGTGGCGAAGGCGCGCGAAATAACGCAATCGAACCCCGTCTCGGGGTGGAACTTTTCGACCCGCTGATCCACCACCGTAACGTTGTGCAGTCCCAGCTCGATCACCGCCTGGGTCATGAAACGGGTCTTCTTGCGGTTGCTGTCGAGCAGGGTGAACGCCACATCCGGACACATGACGGCCAGGGGAATCCCCGGCAGCCCGGCACCGCTGCCCACGTCGATGGCGCGGGACCCGTTAATGTACGGCAACACGGCCAGGCTGTCGAGCAGGTGGCGCGCCAGCCAGTCGTCGCCGTCGCGGCGCGAGATCAGGGCGTAGACCCGGTTCCATTTCACCAGCATGGCCAGGTAGTGGAGCAGGGCATCCTGCTGCGCCGCGCTCAGCTTGATACCCAGTTGCGCCGCCCCCTGCAGGAGCCGCCGACGGTCATCTGCACTCATTCTAGAATTAAGCCGACTTGGACAACTTGCCGCCGATCTTTTTCAGGTGCACCAGCAGCAGCGACAGCGCCGCCGGGGTCACACCCGGAATGCGGCCGGCCTGGCCGAGGGTGGCGGGACGTTGCTCGGCCAGCTTCTGGCGCACCTCGTTGGAGAGTCCCACCACCGCGGCGTAATCCAATTGGTCCGGCAGGCGCGTTTCGTCGTGTTGGCGCTGACGCGCGATCTCGTCGCGCTGGCGCTCGATGTAACCGGCATACTTGGCCTGGATCTCCACCTGCTCGGCCACCTTCGGATCAGTCACCCCGGGACCGATGCCCTCAAGACTCACCAGCGCCTGATAGCGCACCTCGGGACGGCTTAGGGCCTCGGCGGCGCGCAGCTCTTTACTCAACTGTGCACCCAAGACGGCCTCGACCGCGGCCCGATCCAACGTCGCCGGGCGCAGCCAGGTATGGCGCAAGCGCTGTTGTTCCTGCTCGATCGCCTCACGTTTAGTACAGAACGCGACCCAACGCTCATCATCCACCAGCCCCAGCTCACGCCCCTTTTCGGTCAGGCGCAGGTCGGCGTTGTCCTCGCGCAGCAGCAGGCGGTACTCGGCCCGGCTTGTGAACATGCGGTATGGTTCCCGGGTGCCGCGGGTGATCAGGTCGTCGATCAGCACGCCGATATAGGCCTCGTCGCGGCGCGGGCACCAGGGTTCCTTTTCCTGCACCTGCAGGGCGGCGTTCATACCGGCGATCAAGCCCTGGGCCGCCGCCTCCTCGTAGCCGGTGGTGCCGTTGATCTGGCCGGCGAAAAAAAGGCCGCCCATGTGTTTGGTCTCGAGGCTGGACTTGAGCTCGCGCGGATCGAAGAAATCGTATTCGATGGCATAGCCCGGGCGGGTGATATGGGCGTTCTCAAAGCCCTTGATGGAACGCACCAGCTCGAACTGCACGTCGAAGGGCAGGGAGGTGGAAATGCCGTTGGGATAGACCTCGTGGGTGCTCAGACCCTCGGGCTCGATAAAGAGATGATGGGCCGATTTGTCGGCAAAACGCACGATCTTGTCTTCAATTGAGGGACAATAGCGCGGACCGAGCCCTTCGATGACTCCCGCGTACATGGGCGAGCGGTCCATGCCGCCGCGGATGATCGCATGGGTACGCGCATTGGTGTAAGCGATGTAACAGCTGATTTGGCGCGGATGGTCCTCGGGCTTGCCGAGAAAGGAGAAGCTCGGCACGGGATCATCGCCGGGCTGTTCCTCCAATCGGGCAAAATCGATGCTGCGGCCGTCGATACGCGGCGGCGTGCCGGTCTTGAGACGGCCCACGCTGAAGGGCAGCTCGCGCAGGCGCCGGGCCAGGCCGTTGGCGGGCGGGTCGCCGGCGCGGCCGCCCTGGTAATTCTCCAGCCCGATGTGGATACGGCCGCCGAGGAAGGTGCCTACCGTCAGCACCACCGTACGGGCGCGGAACCTGAGCCCCATCCGGCTCACCACGCCCACGGCTCGGCCGTTTTCGACGATCAGGTCCTCCACCGCCTGCTGGAACAGCTGCAGCTTGGGTTGCGTCTCCAGCCTTTCGCGCACCGCTTGTTTATATAGAACGCGGTCGGCCTGGGCGCGGGTGGCGCGCACCGCCGGTCCCTTGCGGGCGTTGAGGATGCGGAACTGGATGCCGCCCCGGTCGGCGGCCCGGGCCATGTGGCCGCCCAGGGCGTCCACCTCTTTCACCAGGTGGCCCTTGCCGATGCCGCCGATGGCCGGGTTGCAGCTCATCTGGCCCAGGGTTTCGATGTTATGGGTCAGCAGCAGGGTTTTGACGCCCATGCGCGCCGCCGCCAGGGCCGCTTCGGTCCCGGCGTGACCGCCGCCCACGACAATGACATCGAATTGATCCGGATAACAAGACATGGCTCAGTTCCCCGCTGGGGCCTGTTAACACACCCCCATAAGAAACCGGCTATTTTACTCCAGATCAGTCACGCGGCCAATTATCGCTTAAGCAGCAGACAGGGCGGCCAACGGCGACGCGCGCGGCGTTTTTTGTTATCTTGAACATCCCTGTGACGCAACTGTCATAACGCGGATGTACATACTGCGCAGCAATTACGGCAACAACTCCATGGCACTGATCCAGTGGGCCCGGGAACACCGGCTCGAGGAGGTGACCGTGGTCTATGTGGATACCGGTTGGGCCGGCGCCGGCTGGCTCGACCACGTGGCGCGCTGCGAGGAGCGGGCGCGCGGGCTGGGGTTTGCCGTGGTCCGCATCGATGCCGTCGCCGGCTTCGACGAAGTCATGGAGATGAAGGGGGGGTTCCCCTCGCGCCAGCACCAGTGGTGTGCGCTGCACCTGAAGGGCATCCCCTTTCTCAAATGGATCGAGGAGGTCGATCCGGCGTCCAGCGCCACCGTGCTGCTGCCAAAAACAGAGGTCGACACCGATTTTGAAGATATTCCCGAGTTCATAGAAAGCTGTGAATATCACGGTGAAC
>JASBUE010000050.1 GCA_030148045.1 Candidatus Tenderia sp. | reverse complement strand
AGCGGTTCGTGCAGCCGCAGCTGGGTGCGGTCGACGCTGGCACGGAACTCGGCGGCCCAGGCGGGGTTTAGCCACAAGGCGCAGATGAGTGCGATTATAAAACGGTTTACCACGGTTTCTCCTCCACCCAGCCCAGCGCCCGCTTGTCCTCGATCTCGAAACGGCGCTGCAGCAGGGGCCGGTCCTCCTCCTTCAGGTTGCGGTACTGCTGCCAGGCCTGCAACGGCGGCCGGCGGTCGGATTCCGGTAGCCGGCTCCATTGCGCCAGGCTTTGCTCCAGGGCGGCGTCGACCCTTTCCCGCTTACCGTTTTGCGCGTCTTCGGACGTGCTCAATTGCGCATCTCGCTCGCTTTCACCTGACAAGGCATTGAGGTCGGCCGTGCCACCGGCGCCGCGCTCCGCGCCAGTCTGACCCGGACCGGGGCGGACCTGTTCCGCCTCGGTCCGCTGCTGCGCCTCCCATGGCCGGCGCGCCTTGTTCAGGAGCAACAGGTTGTGGCTGGCGCGCGTATAGCTGCCGCGCAATTCCACGGCCCGTTCGAAGGCGGCGATGGCCCGGTCCAGTTGCTGCAAGCGGGTCAGGGCGTTGCCCTGGTTGTAGGCGGCGCGGGCACGGGCCGCGTCGTTTTCGGCCAGGGCGTAGGCCTGCTAGAAGGCTTCCAATGCCGTCCGCCATCGACCTAGCCGGTAGGCCGCCACCCCCTTGCCCATGAGCCCGGCATAATTATCCAGTCGGCTATACGTTTCAAGCGCGCCCTCGTTGTCGTTATTTTTCAGTTGATTCAACCCCCTGGTCTCGGTCCAGGGGGCGGCCTCGGTCGCATCGGTCTGGAAGAGGACCATTCCGGCCAGCACCACGGCCAGTCCCTGCGGCCGGTTGAGCCCCTGCCAGAACAAGATCGCCAGGGCCAGCAGGATCAGCGCGGGGAACAGCGGCTGGCCCATATGGGGGGTGATCCGGGCTTTGAAAATGCTTTGCTGCAGCCTGCCGATTTCGACCTCGATCTCGGGCCAGATGTCTGGCTGCAGGTCGAAATATTGGCCGCCGCCGGTCCTGGCCAGGCTGCGCAGGGTGTCGCGCTGCAATTGCGAGGTGAAGATGGCACCCGCCTGACGCACCAATCGGCCACCGGCCAAGGGCACGGGCGCGCCCTGGACCGTGCCCACGCCCAAGGTGATCAATTTGTGTCCGGCCTGTCTCAGCTCGGCGGCGGCCTCGAGGGCGGCGGGATCATGGATCTCGCCGTCGCTCACCAGCAACACCAGGCCGCCGGTGTCTGATTCATTGCTCAGCGCCTCACGCGCCAGACGCAGGCCGCGGCCCAGATTGGAGCCGGTGACATAGGCCAATGAGGGATCGAGCTGATTGAGAAAGTGGCGAAACGCGCCCGTATCCTCGCTCAGCGGCAGCACGGTGTAGGCGTTGGCGGAAAAGGCGATCAGGGCCAGGCGGTGGTGATCCAGCCGTTGGCTGAAATCGGTGACGATCTTCTGGGCCTGCGCCAGGCGGCTGGGCTGGACGTCCCGGGCCCCCATGGACGGGGAGATGTCCATGACCACAGCGATGTTGGCGGCCAGCTTGTCGATCTCTTCCGGTTTGTCTTCGACCAGATAGGGCCCGGCCAGGGCCAGACTGAGCAGCAGCCAGGCCATGATGAATCCCGCCAGCCGCGAACGTTCGGCCTGCAGCGGCGTGCTCAACACCCGTGCCCAGAGGTGGCGCTGGATGAAGCGCTCCAGACGCGGGTGCCGGGTGAGCCGCCGCCGCCAAACCAGCAGCGGCAGGGGCAATAGTCCCAGCAACAGCCACCAGGGATGAAGCCAGTGCAGGCTGTTCACGCCACTACCTCGCGAGTGCTGCGCCGGCGCGCCAGGCCCAGCAGGATAAGCCCGGCCAGCAGCGGCGCCGGATACCATTCGGCCGGTGGGCTGTTCCTTTGCTCCAGCGGGAGGGTCTCCAGCTGCTCGATGTCGGTCATGATGCGCCCCAGCGCCTCGGTGTCAGCGGCGTTGTAGTAGCGCCCGCCCGTCTCATCGGCCAGGCGTCGCAGCAGGGCCTCGTCCGGGGGTGCGGCGACGAAGTCGGGCCGTTCCACCGGGCCGCGCTGGAACAGCACCTTGCCCGGATTGCCCACGCCGATGGTGTGGATCTTGATGCCCTTGAGTTTGGCGATCTCCATGGCGTTGAGGGGATGGATGTCGCCTGAAGTGTTGCTGCCGTCGCTGAGCAGGATCAGATTGCGCGAGCGCTTATCCAGCTGTTCCAGCCGTTTTATCCCCAGGGCGACGGCCTGGCCCAGGGCGGTCTTCTGGCTCGCCATGCCTTGGTCGATTTCGCCCATCAGACGTTGGA
>JASBUE010000049.1 GCA_030148045.1 Candidatus Tenderia sp. | reverse complement strand
GCTCGCTGGTCGAGACCCTGGTGGTGATGGCGAGCGTGCCTTTCTCCCTGGTCGGCGCCGTGTGGCTGCTGTGGCTGCTGGACTACAACCTGAGCGTGGCGGTGTGGGTGGGCATGATCGCGGTGGCGGGCTTGGCGGTGGAGCTCGGCCTGCTGATGATGGTGTACCTGGATCTCGCCTACCGCGACCGCCTGGCCGCGCAACGGCACGCCACCCGCGTGGATCTGAACGAAGTCATCCAGTCCGGCGCCAGCCAGCGCATCCGCCCCATGCTCATGACCGGCCTGTCCACATTTGTGGGCCTGGTACCGATCCTGTGGAGCACTGGCAGCGGGGCGGATGTGATGAAGCGCATCGCCGCGCCCATGGTCGGCGGGGTGATCTCCGCGCTGGTCATAGTGCTGATCGTCTTCCCGGCCGTGTTTGCCATCTGGCGCGGTCGTGGTCTCGGGAGAGTGCAAGACACCGACAACACGCCTTATCCCCCCGCCTGAGAGGGCGGGGTTTTTTCTATCCACCCAGCAAACGAGAGGAACGACCATGAACCGTAAGATACTTTCCACAGTGATGATGATCTCCATAATCGCCGCCGGTGCGCTGCCGGCCCCTGTGTTTAGCGCATCCGCCGCAGCGGCGCAGGCACCCGCCGCGAACGCCGTCGAGCGCCATGGCGGTGAAGGTGAGGTCACCCAGATCGACCGGGACACCGGACGCATCGAGCTCAAGCACGGGCCGATTCAGAGCCTCGGCTGGCCCGCCATGCGCATGGCATTCGGCGTAACCGACCCCAAGCTGCTCGACGGGATCGAGCAGGGCGATCGCGTGCGCTTCACGCTCAGCCGGTCGACCGACGGCAGCCTGAAGATATCCGAACTGGCGCGAGGAAACTGAGACGGACTGCGACAGCGACCCGCATCAGACAAACCCCGGAACCCGCAGTGGCTGGGGTCCCGTGGTCACGGATGACCGTCGTAAACAACCGAGCCCACTCCGGGCTCAGCAGAAGGAGGTGGTTATCATGAAAACGATCACTCAAGTGGCTTCCATGGCCGTATTGACGGCGGCCATTGGACTTGGAATGACAGCGCCTGGTTACGCAGGCGAACCGACCGCCGTGGCGCAAGGCGCCGGCGAGTATCACGCGGCCAGTTGGAAGGGATGTCATCACCCGGAACGGTCCAAATGCCATCGTGTGACGCATCGACCGGCGCAGGTCACACGCACGGCGCAGGACGAATGGCAGTCCGCGGAGCCGCGCCGCGAAGGTACCCGGCGCTGTCTGAAAGGCCCTCAGCCCCATCGCTCGCCACGCAGGTGTTAAGCGTGAACAGGCGGTGCGGCGTGCTGGCATTTTCTGCGCCACGGGGCCGGGAATCACTGCATTTGACCCCCCTCGTGGCGCGGAAGGAAAAAACGTCACCGTTTTTCAAACGGTGCCCGGGTGAGAACGCTTCTATAACCTGATCCTGAAGACCGCCGTATTGGAGGTTAACAATGAAACGCTACAGTCGCTTGTTATCGATACCACTGGCCGCGGTTCTTTGGGGGCTGGCCTACTTTGTCACCTACGCGACCGTAACAGCCCAGACGATGGACGGGGCAATATGAAAGGCATGCGGGAAATGATGCAATGGATGATGGGCGATGTTCTGCCGCCCGGCATCAAGCCCGTGTTACTGCCGGCGCTGGGTTTCCGGGCCGCCCGGGAAGTTCCCGCACCGACGATATTGGCGGCAAGGATCTGCGGTGGATACCCGATGCCGACGAGCGCCTCGTGGTCGCGAGCATTCCCACCGAGCTTCGGTCATCCGCGTATTTTTTTCTAACCATAGAAAGGACTTAGTACCCATGAAAACACTAAACAGCATTTTCCTCACCCTGCTCAGCGCTTTTGCCGGCCTTGCCAACGCCGCGGAACAAACCGGGCCCGGACGGATGGGCGATAACGGTATGATGGACGGAGGAATGATGAATGGCGGCATGATGATGAGCGGACCGATGATGTTTGCCTTCATGCTCTTCGGCCTGCTTATCCTCATTGTCCTGATTCTCGCGATCTCGGCGCTGATCAAATATCTGCGGAGCGACAAGTCATGAGCCGCGCAAGCACGAAAACCCTGTCCGCCCGGCACCTCGTGCAATTGACTCTGGCCCTCGTGATCGGTCTCGCCGGCATGCAACCGCTGGCTGCGGCGCAACCAGTCGCGGCAGCCTTGTACAAGAATCCCAACTGCCAGTGTTGCGACGCCTACGCAACCTACTTGCGCCGGCACGGCTTCGAGGTGACGGTGACCGCCACCCGCGATCTCAGCGCAGTTAAGCGTGAACATGGCGTGCCCAGGCAGTTGGCCGGATGCCACACGATGACGATCGACGGCTACGTGGTCGAAGGCCACGTCCCGAAGGAGAGCATCAAAAAATTGCTGCGCGAACGCCCGGCCATACGGGGCGTGTCACTGCCCGGCATGCCGACCGGCTCGCCCGGGATGACGGGGACGAAGCAGGAACCGTTTGTGATATACACCCTCGAAGAGGGTGAGCCGCGAGTCTATGCGAGCCATTGACACCCAAGGAGCTTTATCGATGCATCCTGAATCAAGCGACAAACAACCAGAACCACGCGGACCGAGTCTCAGTAAGCCGGTGGCAATGGCAGCGAGTCTGGCTTCCCCTGTCACGGCTATCACCATCGCCACAGGGCTATTTTTGAGTGCTTGCTACGATGGCCGGAGCGCTGGCGCGCGCCGACCCACGGCAGCATCTCACCACGGTTTCGACCGTGACCCCGGGTTGTGCCGTGAACTTCCCAGTCATCATTCGGGTGGGCGATTCCTCCTATTTCAAGCGGGGTGACTCCATGAATCAAGCGCGGAGAGCATCGAACGCACCAGCAAAACCCCGGGCGACGCGCTATACCTGCCCGATGCACACCGAGGTGCGGCAGCCGGAATCCGGGAGTTGCCCGAAATGCGGCATGGCGCTGGAGCCGATGGGGGTACCCGCGCCGGTCACCAAGACCGAATACACCTGCCCCATGCATCCGGAGGTCGTGCAGGATCATCCGGGCAACTGTCCCAAATGCGGCATGGCCCTGGAGCCGAGCACGATCACGGCGGAAGACGAGGAGAACACCGAGCTGCGCGACATGAGCCGACGCTTCTGGATCAGCGCGGTGTTGGCCATTCCGGTGGTCTTAAGCGCCATGGCGGCGGAGTTCTGGCCGGCGCGAATGGCGGAGATCATCGAGCCCCGATGGCGCCAGTGGCTTGAGCTGATCCTGGCCTCCCCGGTGGTGGTCTGGGGCGGCTGGATCTTCTACGTGCGCGCGGTGCAATCCGTGATCACCCGCAACCTCAATATGTTTACCCTGATCGGCCTGGGCGTGTCGGTGGCCTGGACCTACAGCGTGGTGGCGACCATGTTGCCCGGCATCTTTCCCCGTTCGGTGTTCAACGAGATGGGGGTGGTGCCCGTGTACTTCGAGGCGGCCGCGGTGATCACCGCCCTGGTGTTGCTGGGTCAGGTGCTGGAGCTGCGCGCCCGCAGCCAGACCAATGCCGCGATTAAACTATTACTGGGGTTGGCGCCGAAGACGGCGCGCATTGTACGAGACGATGGCACGGAAGAAGACATACCGCTGGAGCATGTGCAGGTCGGCGACGTGCTGCGTATTCGTCCCGGTGAAAAAGTCCCGGTGGATGGCGAAATGATCGAGGGTGATAGCAGCGTGGATGAATCCATGGTCACTGGCGAACCGATGCCGGTGCATAAGCGTGCCGGCGAACGTCTTATCGGCGCCACGATCAATGGTACCGGCGGTCTCCTGATGCGGGCAGAGAAAGTGGGATCGGATACCCTGCTGGCGCAAATTGTCCAGATGGTGGCCGAGGCCCAGCGTTCCCGTGCGCCGATCCAGAAGCTGGTGGATATCGTCGCCAGTTACTTCGTGCCGGCGGTGGTAATCATTGCCGTGATCACCCTGATCATCTGGGGCCTGTGGGGGCCCGAACCGCGTTTGGCCTACGCGGTGATCAACGCCGTGGCGGTGCTGATCATCGCCTGTCCCTGCGCGCTGGGGCTGGCCACACCCATGTCGATCATGGTGGGTACCGGCCGCGGCGCCCTCATGGGCGTGTTGTTCAAGAACGCGGAGGCGCTGGAGGTGATGCGCAAGGTGGACACCCTGGTGGTGGACAAGACCGGCACCCTGACCGAAGGACATCCCGAGCTGGTCAGCGTCATCGCCGCCAAGGGATTCGAGAAAAACGAGATCATCCGTTTGGCGGCTGGGATTGAACAATCCAGCGAGCACCCCTTGGCGGCGGCCATCGTGCGCGGTGCCAAGGCGCAAGGCTTGACAGTTGGCAGTGCCGAGGATTTCCAGTCGGTCACCGGCAAGGGGGTCACGGGTAAGGTCGATGGCCGCAGCGTGGCGCTGGGCAACATCAAGTTGCTCGAGGAGGCCGGGATCGAGGCCCGTCACCTGTCGCAGCAGGCCGATGCCGGCCGGGCCGAGGGCCAGACGGTGATGTTCCTCGCGGTGGACGGCCGGGCGGCCGGGCTGATCGGCGTGGCCGATCCGGTGAAGGAGACTACCCGGGAGGCCATCCGCTTTTTACACGAAGAAGGCATCAAGATCGTCATGCTCACCGGCGATAACCGCAAGACCGCCGAGGCGGTTGCCGGCAAGCTGGGCATCGATCGGGTGCAGGCCGAGGTGCTGCCGGATCAGAAGGCCGCCGTCGTCAGGCAATTGCAAGACGAAGGCAAGATCGTCGCCATGGCCGGCGACGGCATCAACGACGCACCCGCCCTGGCCCAGGCCCAGGTAGGCATTGCCATGGGCACCGGCACCGACGTTGCCATGGAGAGCGCCGGGGTTACCCTGGTCAAGGGCGATTTGCGCGGCATCGTGCGGGCCCGGCGCCTGAGTCGCGCCACCATGCGCAACATCCGCCAGAACCTGTTCTTTGCCTTCATCTATAACTCGCTGGGCGTGCCGGTGGCGGCCGGGGTGCTGTATCCGTTCTTAGGTATCCTGCTCTCGCCCATCATCGCCGCCGCGGCCATGAGCTTCAGCTCGGTGTCGGTGATCGCCAATGCCTTGCGTTTGAAACGAGTAACACTGTGAGAAACCCTGTTGATCAAAGCATCCCCCTCCGGGGAAAGGAGAGCGTTATGAATAAGTTGACTGTTTTACCTCTCGTGGCTTTGCTTTCATTCCCGGTAGCGACTGTGCAGGCGGTCGATGCGCATGACCCGGACAAATCGTCATCCGGCTTGCATGCGTCGACCGGAAGCGAACAGCAAATGGGCGATGGCATGATGATGGGAAAAATGCAGGCATATATGAAGCAAATGATGCAGCAGATGGATGAGATACATCAGACCAAGGATGCCGAGAAGAAAAATCAACTGATGCGGGAACATATGCAGAGCATGCATAAGGGCATGGATATGATGCGCAACATGGGTGGCGACATGATGAAAGATACCATGGGTGGTGGCGATGGCAAAGGCATGATGGGTGGCAAGGGTATGATGGAAGAGCGCCACCAGATGATGGAACAACGCATGGACATGATGCAGATGATGATGGAACAGATGATGGAGCAGATGATGGAACGGCAGGGTACGCAATCCGCACCGCGGCATGACCACCGCAAGCAGATGAAATAATAACAGGCGGTCCTTGTTAGGGAACCTCTGATTAATTCACTGAAGCGGCATCTGCGGCGTTACAGCCGGGCTGTGCCTTGCATCTTCCCGCTTGATCAAATTTATCAGAGGTTCCTAGAGTGGAGGTGGAATGGTCACGAATTTCCGAAAAGTGACCGCGATGTTCCCCAGTCTGAGTTGGAGAAAGTAGAGCAGGTCGGGCGGCAAATCAACCGCTAAGGCGGCGAGTACCTTGTTAACTTTAAATATGAAGGAGAATTACTTTTTTGCGAGTGGAAACTATAAAGCATAACGTCATAAATCCTGCGAGAGCCCCTGCTTGTGTGCTGGCGCTTCTACTACTAAGCAACACTGTATTTGCTGACCATGGTCGCGACTTCCTGTTAGTCCAAACTGCACGGATCGGCGATCCTGGCGAATTCACTGTGATTTCCCGACAGGATTATGTGCGGGGTGAGGGAGAGGATATCTACGAATTTGAGCCGCTATTGTCTTGGACTGCATTTGACGGGCTCTCTTTTGAGATTAATGGCGATGCTGAGAAAAGTAGCGGTGAATCGTTCAATTATGAAGCAACCGTGCCCGGGTTAAGGCTGAGGTTCACACGACCTGAAGATGCGATCGCTCTAGGACTGGCAATCCGTTATGAGATGGCAGCCGAAGATGAAGAACCAGATGCTCTGAAGCTTAATGGTCTTTTTAGCTATGAATACGAAAGCTGGCTGTTCGGAGCCAATGTCAATTACGAGAAGCCTGAAGGCGACGGTTCGGAATCGGGTTATGGTTTAGCTGCGAAGAGGGAGATACGCCACCACTTGGCTGTAGGACTTGAAGCGGAAGGGAGTTTTGAGGAAGAACAAAGCGGCGAAATTATCATCGGACTATATTGGGAGCCGATACACGGATTCCAATTCAACGCTGGTATTGGTACCGGATTCAATAGCGAAGAAGATTATACAGTCAAAACAGCACTTGTCTGGGTCTTTGGGCAATCTGGACACGACTGATAATGCCACCCAACAATTCACTCAACACGGTCGCTGACTTCGCCGGCTCTGGTTAGATCAGGCAATCGGCATCGGTATGCAGAGCATGACGGTTTCCACGACGCATGGTTTCGGTGACTATCGGAACTATTGCGCCAGAGACGCCATGACTGATGGCGTCCGGAGAGGGAAATTCGCGGAAGCTGACAAGGCGGACGAGATCATGAGAACAATTACGCGCGCCGTACACCAAGGCCCGAGCAGTGCCGGCATGTTCTTTGGTGGGATTTTTATTGAGAACGTGTATCGACTCGATACTGAAGACTGTCGTATGGGAGGTGAACAATGAACGCTACCGCCCTCGTGGCCGGCCTCGCCAAGCTTGAAGAGGCCCTGCGGCTGGGACGCAAGGCCCGGCGCGTCTGCCGGCGGAACAGCGATTTCTCACGCGTCGTGCTCGCGGTGCCAATCCTGACGGCGTGGCGGGGCTCATCTCCATCGCACTGGCGGTGGCCAACGGGCTGTGGGCGGGGCGGGCACCGATCACACCGTAGGCTCAGCGGCGCAAATTCTTCGCCAGACGCGCGGTGTATCGACCATATGTGTCTTGAGTTACAGACAGCAATCTCCTCATGCCAAATATTGAACACCGGGGGGTACATATGAAGACGACTGAACGCGCCAAAGCGGCGCCGGCCTGGCTCGCAAGCTACCCCGAGCTGAAAGAGGTGGCCGATCCCGTTTGGCTAAGCGTCCTCGCCCACATGGCGCCGGTGTACTTGCCGGCCGGAACGGTGATGCTGCGTGCCAGCGATTCCTGCCAGCAGTTCGCGCTCCTGCTTCGCGGCACGGTACGCGTGTTCGTGCAGGCGGCAACGGGGCGTGAAATGGTGCTTTACCGCCTGCGGCCCGGGGAGCTCTGCATTCTTTCACTGGGCAGTCTGCTGGGCCGCAGCCCCTATCCCGCCGATGTGGTCGCGGAGACCGACGTGCGCCTCGTCACCCTGTCAGCGAAGCAGTTTCGGCAGGTGTTCGAGCAGTCCAGTGCCTTTCGCGAGTACGTCATCGCACACCTGGTGCGCAGGCTGCACGAGACCATGCGGCTGATCCAGGAGATCGCCTTCGAGCGATTGGATATCCGCCTGGCATGTTACTTGTGCCAGCGTTTCCAGGAGGCGGGCATGTCCGTGCTCCCGATTACACACCAGCTGTTGGCCGCCGAGATCGGGACGACGCGAGAGGTCGCTAGCCGTATGCTCAAGGAGCTGGAACGGCGCGGCTGCGTCCGCCTGCACCGTGGCCGGATCGAACTCGCGAGCGAAACCTCCCTGCGCGCGTTTCTGATTGAAGGGACCGGCCATTCCGGGCCGGTCTGAATCGTCCCTGTCCACGTCGTTCGTCTGCTTCGGCCATGCCTGTAACCGGCGGGTACGGACGTGCCCTATGTTCGAAGTGCCCGGTCCGAATCTCGAGCTATGTATCCAAGGTTACATACTTGACAAAAACGTTACAGTTAGATTGCAACCAGATTACAGCGGAAAACAATCTAGAAGCAAGCTCGGCCCGGGACGCCAAGAGCCCGACAATGATTCCAAATAACGAGAGGACGAGACCATGACAACGCGTAGAAGCTTCCTGAAACTGGGCGCCGCCGGCGGATTGATTGCCGGCGCCCCCTATATCCTTACTTCCAAGAAAGGCACCATGCTTGCCGATGTGCTAATACCCCAAGCCAATGCCATGATGAACGGCGGAGGTGGTACCCCCGGCACCAGTCCGCCGGTGACGCCTTTTACCGTGGAGATGCCGCTCCCGCCGGTGAAGACAACCGTGCCGTCCCTCTCGCCCGCGCCGGTCACCTCGCAGTTCCAGTATTACAGTCAGTTTCCCGCTCAAGAGCTGTACGATGTGGACGTCAAGGAGTTCCTGCACAGCTTTCACCCCTCGCTGCCGCTGAACAATGCCTGGGGTTATGACGGTATGGTGCCGGGGCCGCTCTTTAAGGGGACTTATGGCAAACCCATGATCGTGCGCTACAACAACAATCTGCCGGCGACATCCACGGGCTTTGGCGATCCGCACATCATCACGCATCTGCATAATGCCCATTCGGGTTCGGAGAGCGACGGCTTTACCGGCGATTTCTACGCGTCCGGTACGTACAAGGATCATCACTATCCGCACATGCTGGCGGGCGGCGATCCGCGTGAGGCGTTAGGCAGTCTGTGGTACCACGACCACCGCGTGGACTTCACCGCGCCCAACACCTATAAAGGGCTCGTCGGGACGTTTTTCCTGTTCGACGAGGTGGACTCCGGCGACGAGACGGACACCAATCCCAATGCCTTGCGGCTGCCCAGTGGCGACTACGACGTGCCGCTGTTTCTCGCCGACAAGCAGTTCGATGCCAACGGGGCGCTGATCTTCGATCAAAATGACACGAACGGCTTCGTCGGCGACCGCTTCACGGTTAACGGCGTCATCCAGCCGTTCTTCAAGGTCGCGCGGCGTAAATATCGCTTGCGCTTTTACAACGGCGGACCGGCACGCTGGTACGGCGTCAAGTTCAGTAACGACATGCCGTTCCAGTTGATCGCGACCGATGGCAATCTGCTGGACAGCCCTACCGCGTTGAACCGCTTTGTCATCTCGCCATCCGAACGTTTCGACATCGTCGTCGATTTCTCCGCATTCCCGATCGGCACCCAGATCGTGCTGGAGAACGACGTCGCCCAGACGAGCGGCCGCGGCCCTTCCGGTACCCTCGGCACGCCGATCCAGCTCATGCGCTTCGACGTCGACCGCGACGCCGCCGATCCGAGCCAGGTGCCGGCCAAACTTCGCGAATTGCCGCCGATCCCTACGTCAACCGTGACGCGAAATTGGCAGTTCAACAACATGGGCGGCGCCTGGACCGTGAACGGCCGCCTGTTCGACTTGAACCGGGTCGACGCCACCGTCAAACGCGGCACCGTGGAGCGTTGGAACTTATCCGGCATGGGTAATTGGTCGCACCCGATTCACATCCACCTGGAGGAGTTCCGCATCCTCGCGCGCGGGGACGCCGCGCGTCAGGCCATAGAGCGTGGTCGTAAAGACGTGGTTCAGTTGGGTAACGGAATGATGGGAGCGATCGCGCCGTCCAGCGCCTCCGTCGTCCTCAACTTCCGTGACATGCTGGGCAAATACATGATGCACTGCCACAACACCGTGCATGAAGATCACGCCATGATGGTACGCTTCGACGTTGTTCCGTAACGTGGGAGTTGACTGCAAACAAGCTTGGAGGGAACAATGGATAGACGCGCATTTCTTTCACTGTCGGGCGCCGAGGAGGCTGGTCCGGACTCGGCGGCCGCGCCGAAGACCGCACCGCCCACGCGCCGGGTCGCCCCCGATCCTATATCCGCGGCCTTGGCGTTGCCCAATCTCACCTTGTGGACGCATGAGAAAAAAAAGGTCCGGCTGTATGACGACCTGCTCAAGGACAAGATATTTCTGATCAACATGTTTTTTGTCGCCTGCACCGACGGCCTATGCCCGCCGATAACGGCCAACCTGGCGCGCGTGCAACCACTCCTTGGCGAGCGGCTCGGTCGCGATATCTTCATGTATTCCATTTCGCTCGATCCCGTAAATGACAGGCCCGAGAGCCTGCATGCCTACGCCCAACACTTCAAGGTGCGGCCCGGCTGGCTGTTCCTGACCGGCGACGAAGATCAACCCGATGAGATCGAGCAGCTGCGAAGGGCGCTCGGTTACTGGGATCCCGACCCCATAGAGGACGCGAAGAAGACCAGCCACATCGGCCTGGTGCGGGTGGGCAACGAGCCCGTGGATCGCTGGACCAGCGCGCCGACACTGGCCGAACCGCGGGAGATCGCGCGCATGTTGAGCTATGTCGATTGGCCGAAGGGGTGGAAGGGCAGGCGACATCGACCTGCCTGACCGCGTGCCCTCCTTCAGGGCGGCTGGCGTAAAGGTCACATGAAACGAGATGGTTGGTTCATGAAAACGAGATGGTTGAATAGAACCCTTGCCGCAATGATCGCCGCAACGGGCGCCGCACCGGCTTGGCCGCTGGAGATTCAAAGCCCGCAACCCGGGGAGTCCGTGCTACCGGGGCAGACGGTGTGGTTGATCGTGCAACCGAACTCACCGGCCGAAGGCGACATCGAGAGCGTGCGCGTAACGGCGCCCGGAGCGAGCGGCTGCGAAGACGTGCAGCCGGGCCTACCGGTTCAATGTCCATTGACCATCCCCGACGGTTCGAGCGATTCCGTCATTCCGGCCGCCGTTGATATCCGCGTGCTGGTGACTTTCGCCGACGGTACCCAGAAGCAGGCCAAGACGAATGTGGCTGTCGCCGAGACTCGGTCATTGCAGGCGCTGGAAGGCGACCCGCGCGCCTCTCCCTTGGTGTTCGAGGCGGTCGGGGAACAACGCGATCTTCCGGTTTTTGGCGTATCCACCGACGGCGCGATCCACGACCTGCGCGGCCGCCAACAGGGGACGGTCTACGACATCAGCGATCCGACGGTGGTAGAGGTGCGCGACGACGGCCGCGTGGTCGCGCAAGCAGCGGGCAGGGCGACCATCAGGGTACGCAACGGTGCACTTTTTTTTGAAGTGCCAGTAATGGTCCGCGGTGGAGCTGAAGGAAGGAGACCGTAAGAAATCGAATAATGTTGAATCGCGACTTGACGCCAAGCGTTCGTATTCTCGAAATGGGTCGACCCCATTATCACGGACGGTTCAGTTAAGAGCTATGGCTGCTCAGCCGTCTCACGTCACCACCCGCATCGGAGTTGTGGAGGCTCCCGAGAGAGTCGAACACTTCCACCCTGGGCGCGGGTCTGGTAGATACGACGGTTGATGTGTTTGCATCCCAGTAATCCGAAGAAGCCTTGCAACGATGCATTGTCCGCGCAGCTGCCTGTGCAGGGTGCCCTGGATAGCGTTGCTCCGCAAAATGGTTATTGGCCCCGCCCATCCTGCGAGGTTTGATATGCCGGCTAAAATCTGGGCAGCAGTTGTCTCTTTAGTCCAGAAACGCTGCTAAATTAAACTATCCCTTGTCGCGCTCGCTCATCACCGGCTGACCTTGGTCAGTGTGGCAATAATGGCGCAACGATCCTGGCCCGAGACGCTTTTCCTGCAAGCCTTGATCAGTTTCGTCAGTTCACGTTGCATGGCGCTCAGGTTATCAATGCGTTGCCGGATGATTTTCTGTTTGTGTTCCGCGATCATGCGTGCATAGTCACAATCCCGGTCATTCAGGGACAGCAGGTCGGTAATCTCGTTGAGAGTGAACCCGAGCTCCTGGGCGCGTCTGATGAAGCGAATGCGCTCGACCGTGGCGGACGGGTAACGGCGATAGCCCTGTGCCGGTTTCACCGGCTCGTCGATCAGGCCGATGCGCTGGTAGTAGCGGATGGTTTCGACATTAACGTCCGCGGCCCTGGCGAGCTGGCCGATGGTCAGTCCCGGATCTTTATGTTGGATTGTCCGTTGTGTCATCAATGTAATTCCTTCGGCTGCGCCTTTAGCAGGCAATACACATGATGGCACAGCCGGCTGAACACCGCGTCCTTACGGTAACATGGATTCCAGATCGGAGGCCCCGGTCGGGTAGGCGAAGGTGGCGTACGCCAGGTCCGGGGCCTTGAGGCCGGTGCGCATGGCCAGTCCGAACAGATTGACGATCTCCACGGCGTCGGGACCGACCACGTGTGCACCGAGCACCCGCTCGCTGCCTTCCTCGACGAGCACCTTGAAGGCGTAGCAGGATTCGTTGACCCGTCGTGCGCTGTACCAGTCCGGCACCGATTCGTGTTTCACTCGGTAGTCGAGTCCCCGGGCCTGCGCTTCGGCCTCCAGCAGGCCGACCCGGGCCAGGGCCGGGACGCTGAAGACCGCCGTCGGGATGCCGGTGTAATCCACGCTCTGGCGGTTGCCTTCCAGCAGATTGCTGGCCACCGCGCCGGCCTCCAGCGCGGCGATGGGCGTCAGCGGCAGGGGCGGGGCGCCGGCATCGCCGGCGACGTAGACGGCCGGATTCGAGACGCTCTGCAGGTATTCGCTACGCTTGATGCGGAATTTTTCATGTTCGACATTGGCAGCTTCGAGATCCAGATCGGCCACCGCCGGGACACGTCCTCCGCTGTGCACGACGCTGTCGGCCTCGAAGGCGACCTCGTCATCCGGGCCGGTGGCGTGAACGGTATACCCGGCGTTGTCCCGGGAAATCGACTTCACGTCGTGCCCGCAACGTACCTCGATCCCGATGCTCTCGCTACGGCGGACCAGCGCATCGACCAGTTCGGGTTCGAACCCCCTGAGCGGGCGTGAACCCCGATTGAGGATGACCACCTGCGCGCCGGCGCGGGCGGCCACGTGAGCGAACTCGAAACCGATGAAGCCGCCGCCGACCAGCACCAGCCGTTTTGGCAAGGATTCGAGTTCCAGAAAGGCATCGCTCAGCGTGAGATGTTCGGCGCCGTCAATGGGCAGCGGCGCCGGTTCCGCGCCGGCGGCGATGACGATGTGTTTTGCTTCCAGCGCTTCATCCCCCACTACGATCCGGTTTGGCCCGCTGAAGCGAGCCTTGCCGTGATAGGTGGCGATGCCCTGCTTTTGATACATCTGTTCGCGGTTGGCGGGCACCGGGTCGGTGAACGCGCGCTTGAATCGTTGCAGTGTCGCCCAGTCGATGGTCGGTTCGCCCCGAACCACGTCCACCTGGTCCATGCGGCTTACGCCGTCGATCACCTCGGCCGCGGCCACCAGCATTTTCTTGGGATCGCATCCGCGCAGCGCGCAGGTGCCGCCGAAGGGCAGGTGGTCGACCACCGCCACCTGCCAGCCCGCCGCGCGGCAGCGGGTGGCGGTCACGGTGGCGGCGGTGCCGGTACCGATCACGATCAGATCGTAACGTTTCATCATCTCGCACCTCCTGTGGCTCAGTCATGAAAATACCTTTTCGGTTCCGTGTCAAAACACGCGGCGCAGGAGCACACTGCCCCACATGGCAGCGGCGCCGTCGAAGTACTTGACCTCGCGGCTGCGGGTACCACTTTGCGCGGCAGTGCATCGGCGACGGAATCCAACACGCCGACGCCTTGGACGAGCAGCGCCAGAACGATCACCGACCGCCGAACCATGCCCGCATTCGTATGCACCCCGCTTAGGCACCACCACCACCGCGGGACTGCGCACCGGAGTGGCAGTGAGATTTCCGATCCACACGTCATCGCGGTTTCGCCGTCTTTGCGCCCTGGCGATCGGCGCGCGAGGGGGCAAGGCCCGCCACGTCCGGCCGGTCGAACACCGCGCCGTCGCGGCGCGAGCGCAGCAGCCGCACATACTCGGCGTGGGCCCACACCAGCGGCGTGGCCGAACCCGTGCCGCGACCGGCGCGCGGACCATCGTCCCATACCTGCTCGGCCAGCAGCCCACCTTCGTTGGCGAAGCTCTCCAGGGCTTCGATATAAGGCATGGGGTCCCGCGCGGCCGCCAGCTCATAATGGCCGCGCTCGCCGGTCAACAGTGGCCACAGCCGCCCGCGTCCGCTGCCGTCGAAGGGCGCACCGTCCTCGTGCTCGCCGTAGCCATCGCCGTTGTAGCGGTACCATGCCGGCCCACAGGGCGTTTCGCGCCGGGCGAGTGCATCCCACACCGGCAGGGTCTTCAGCACATGGGGGTCGTCCGGGGCGCGCAGCCCGAGGCGCACCAGTTCCAGGAATCCGCCGTCCACCACGCAGCACTGGCTGTCCTCGCGCATGGCCTCCGGCGGCAGATTGCGGATTGGCAGGAACACCCGGCACTCCGGCAGGTGCTCGCCGGTGTCGGCGGGCGGGATCCGGGCGATACGCTCGTAGTGCTCGGGATGGCCGGGAAGCAATTGGCCGCAGTCGGTGAAGGTCCAGTCTTCGATACGCCGCGCCCAGCCCTGCGCCACGCTGCGGTAGGTGGCGGCCTGCGGCGCCTTGCCGGCGGCCTCGGCCACTATAGCGGCGGCGTACAACGCGGCGACGACCACGGCCAGGGTGTGCGGGCTGTAGCCGCGGGTTTCCTCCCAGCGGTCCTGGGGGGTGAGCGGGCCGTGGCCGACCAGGAAATCGGCGGCGCGCTGCACCAGTGGATAGGGGACCTCGTCCAGCAGACCCTCTTGCCACAGGCGCTGTGCGAGCAACACCGGATAACCGACCTCATCGAGCTGCAGGCCCTCCCAGTAGGGGCGCCCGTCAACCCAGAAATTTTGCAGCCAATGGCCACCGTCCTGCTGGCGCGAGCGCAGGTAGTGTAAGACTTCCACTGGCGTTTCCCGATCGCCGGCGGCAAGCAAGCCCATGGCATGCTGGTACAGATCCCTCGGCCACACCAGATGGTAGCCGCCGCTCGGTTCACCCGCACGTACCGTTTCCCCCCACGGGATGGACAGCGAGGCGACACCGGCGCCGGGCTGCTGCTTGTCCATATGGGTCCGCAGCACGGCGACGCTGCGCCGGTAAAGGCGGCCGCCGTCACCGCTGTGTGCCGCCAGATCAAGAAGACCGGCCTGATAGTCGCGCCAGCCGTCCATATAGGCCTTGAGCACCGAGGTGAACCCCCGCCGGTGCAGGCAATCGCTGGCCGCGTCGATGGCGGCTCGCTCTCTGCCGCCAAAACCCAGGCACAGGGTGAACTCGTTATTCGGCGGCAGATCTAGCTCCGCCGTGAGCGCGATATTCCCAGGTCCTGCCGCTGGAAAAACCCATTCCATGCGCCGGTGCCGGTGGACATCCTGCCAGCCGTCGGAATGCCCGACATAGCCCACCGACATGCGCGAAAAAGGTACGGTGGCGGTGATCGCCGCATAGTACGTATTACGCCAGGCCACCAGCCAGTCGCATTCCGTGTTGTCATGATAGGTGACGCCGTGGTTGTCCGCACCTTGGTTGCCCAAATGGGGTGCCCACAGTAGAAACAACCGGTAGTGCCGGGCGGCCTCCACCAGGGGTTCGAACGCGACGTGCACGAGGACGCAGTCGGCCTCGGGATCGGTGCAAATCGTCTTTACCAGCCGGTAACGTCCGGCGGGATCGCGGCTCACGATGCGGAAGGCCGGGATGCCGTCCTCGAGCCATTCGATCTCGTGGAGCAGGTCACGCCGCTCCTCGTGAAAGAGCTCGCCGCCGTCGGTGGTGAGAAGCTGCAAATCGCGCTGGTTGGGGCAATCGACGTTGGGGTAATAGACCTCCGTCAGCACGCCCTCAGCGACGGTGAACCACACGCGCGAGTGTTCGCCGAGCGCGGTGCCGACCGCCTGCTTGCGCGCGCTCGCCCAGGTGGCGGGAAGGCCCGGTGCGCCGAAGGCCTGGCTTTCCGGAGTCATGTCCCTGCGCCTTCGATAGCGACGCTTCCGTCCGCCCCTGCCAGACGCAGCTGGAACGCGAAAAAGGCGTTGGCAACCGCCGTCGCCTGGGCGAGCGTCAATACCGTGTCCCGGCTCCAGCCCCCGCAGCTGCTGCACATAAACCGGATGTTCGGGCACAGGCTCCGGCAGCTCCCGGCCGGGGAGCCGGCGGCGTGGTCCTGGGCCCAGACGACGACCGTGTCGTGGACGGCCTGTTCGGACAGCCCGCCGTTGCCGTGCACCTCGAAATACCGCCCGCGGCCGCAGGAGGCGCAGGCCGACTCGATCCGGCAATGGCGGCCCAGCAGGCGTGGGATCGCCAGAGCATCGAAGGCACAGAAGGCATGAACCTTCGTCTCGCCCTCGGTACCGCGCACCACGAATGTCGTCGCCTCGGCGCTGAAGGGATAGCAGCCGAGACCCTCGCCTTGCACGACCACAGCATCGAGATTTACCAGCGCTTCCAATAGTTCCGGATCGCAGCGCGCCGCCTGCGGCGGCGACTCCCCGTCCCGCCATTGCCGCAGAATCCGCCCATATTCAGCGCGCACCGGTTCGGGGGCTGTTTCGATACGGGCCTGCAACGGAAACCGATCGCGCAGCCTTGCCAATGCCTGCAGCACCTGAGCCTTCATGCGCTTGCGCTGGGCGGGCGTGTAGTGGTGGTGGGAATCGGAGACGTTCATCGCGCCTCCAGGCCCGTGTCGGATTCGATCGGTTGCTGTTTCATTTTCCTCGAATCCACATCCACCATCACCGGTGCATCCCCGGGTGATCTAGGATCGGCATGGTATGCACAGGCGCGTGTCACGCCCAAGAGCCCGGCCAGTGCGCCAGTGTGCGGGGCATGGTGCATCATCAAGCGCTGCAGGTGCCGCTCGGCTTCGGAATTCTCGCCGGCCTCGCCGAGAGCGAAGCCTTCGGCATGAAAAGCCACCAGCAGCGCGATCAGGAACCACCGCGTCGGCTGCCAGTCCATCACCGGCCCGTTGCCGCTAGGGTATCGGCAAAATATTCGCATGTGCCGCGTTCACGGATCGCCCCCACGATACGCTCGACGCCCTGCAGGTAGGCCGCACCGCGCAGCCCCATACCCTCGTCGGCGAGACCGAAGATGCCGTTCGCCTCGCGCTCCATGATCGTCTTCAGCCGCGCGTTGATCTCCGCTTCCTCCCAGTAAAGACCGGTACGGTTCTGCACCCATTCGAAGTAGCTGACGGTGACGCCGCCGGCGTTCACCAGCACATCAGGCAGCACGGGTATACCGCGTTGCGCCAGGACCGCGTCGCCCGCGGAATCCACCGGCCCGTTGGCGATCTCCAGCACCTGGGCGGCGCGTACCCGCTCGGCGTTGTCCGCCGTGATCTGGTCTTCCAGCGCCGCCAGGGCGAGCACCTCCACGTCCAGCTCGAGCAGTTGCGCGTTGCTGATCTCCTCGTGTTCGGCTTCCTCGCAGACCGAGGCGTCGCAGTAGAGCATGGCCTTGAGTTCGCGGCGATTGCGCTTGTGACGCATGATCAGCGCCGGGTCCAGCCCGCCTTCGGCATAGATGGCACCCCCGGAATCGGAGAGCGCGACGACCCGAAAGCCCGCCTCGTGCGCAAGGCGGGCGAAATGAAAACCGGCGTTGCCGAAACCCTGTACGGCGATGCGCGTGCGGCCCGGCGCCAGCCCCTTGCGTTGCGCCCACTGTTGCAAGACATACAGCGCGCCCTGGCCGGTCGCGGCATCACGACCCAGCGAGCCGCCCAGGTGCACCGGCTTGCCGGTGATTACGCCGGGGACCTGCTCGCGCCGGATCTGGTTGTACTCGTCCGCCATCCAGCCCATGATGGTGGCATTGGTATAGACATCGGGCGCCGGAATGTCGCGCATGGGTCCGATGACATCGGCAATGGCGCGGATGTAGCCGCGCGAGAGCCGTTCCAGCTCCAGTCGCGATAACGTCTTGGGATCGACGGCCACGCCGCCATTGGCGCCGCCGAGCGGCAGCCCGGCCACGGCGCACTTGATGGTCATCCAGAAGCTGAGCGCGGTCACCTCCTCCAGCGTGACCTGGGGATGGAATCGTATGCCGCCATTGGTCGGACCGCGGGTATCGTCGAACTGCACCCGGTACCCTTTGAATACCTGCAGGCGGCCATCGTCCATGCGCACGGGGATATTCACCTCGAGCGCCAGCTTCGGCTGCGCCAGCCGCGCGTGAATATCGTCCGGCACGTCCAGACGTTGTAAGACCTCCGTCAAGTGGGAGTGCGCGTTGGCGAACGGATGGGTCATGACCGGCTCCGCGCGGCGGTGATGGTAGGCAGGTCCTCCGCCATGCCGATGCCGGCGAGGCGATCCCGGAATCGGGCAATGGCGTTTTCGTGTTGGTCGAGCGCGGTATGGATCTCCCGCAGGACGGCTTTCACCGCAACACGATTTCCATCCTCCTGCGCCCGGTACAGCTCGGTCATGGTCGCCAGTGAGATCCCGGCCGCCTTGGCATCGAGCACCAGGCGCAGGCACTCGAGGGCCCGGTGGTCGTAGATCCGGTAACCGGCGGGCGTGCAGCGGCACGGGCACAGGAGCCCGCGCCGTTCGTAGTCGCGCACGACGCTGGTGCTCACGCCAGCATCGGCGGCCAGCCTGGAGATGGTGTAGGCGTTCATCCGCTGGTTCTCCCGTGTTCGATCAGGTGCGGCACTGTGTGCCTTGCACCACTTTTCGGGCGTTCTGGTACAGCGCGATCGCCAGTAGCAGCACCGCCACGGCCAGCAGCTCCGTCTGATGGGTGGCGATGAAATACTGCACCTTGATACCCGCGGCGCCGCTCAAGGCCGGCAGCACGGCGGCAAAAAATCCCATCGCCAGCGGCAACAGGGGCGAGCAGCACAGGATGGGGGCGAAGATGCCGATGAGCACGCCGCCGGCGGCCGTGGACTTGGCGCTGCCCTGACCGCGGCGGATCAGATAGATCATCAGCGGCGTCAGCGCTGCGGCCAGGTCCGCCAGCACCACCGCGAACACCGCCAGCTTCACATCGAGGAAGGCCAGTGCCTTGAGGCTGATGACGCCACCCACGTAGGCGGCCGGCAGGGTCAGCAGATACAGCGCCAGGAACAGAACGAACGCCGCCAGGGCAATCCACCGGTACCGGCCCCCGGACCAGACCAGGCGCAGCGCCGCGATGACGGTGTTCATGGCGCGCCGCCTTCGGCGTCTGTCGCGCGCGCGAAGCCGAGGATCCGGTCCAGCGTCGCGGTCGGCGCGGTGCTGACCGCCTGCACCCGGCCCCGCTCGTCCACCAGAAAGTAGACATCGGGATACTGGCGCGGGTTGAGGGTCTGCTTCATCTGCGCGCTGGCCTCGCCGAAGCGCCAGTTGGCAGCATCGAGCAGCTTGGGCGCGAACCGGTGCGCGAAGCCGCGCGCGTCCGGTCCCGGGGCGCCGTCGTTGTCGTGGTTGCGCACCAGCACAATGGTGAATCCCTGTTCCGCCAGTCGGTCGTTGGCCTTATCCATCACGCGCAGGCTGGCGATACAGGTATGACACCAGGTCGAGACCAGCCACAGCATGTAACGCCGCCCCTCGAACGCCGCCAGGCTGCGCGCTTGTTCCCCGCTGGTGAATGTTACCGCCGGCATCGGATAGGGCAGCGGCCGGTCGGCCAGATCCAGCATGCCGGCGGCGGCCGGCGCGGCCAGGGCCACCAGCAGTACGAGCGCCAGGCCCCGCGTTTTCGCGCACATCATCGACACACCTCCGGCTCACCCCGCGCAGCAGGACAGCTGCTCGACGTCCTTGGTAAAGGTCTGGGCGCAGAGCTTAAGTCCCTCGACCATGGTGAGGTAGGGGAACAGCTGGTCGGCCAGTTCGGCAATCGTCATGCGCGCGCGCAGGGCGAGGGCGGCGGCCTGGATGACCTCGCCGCCCTCGCCCGCCAGCACCTGGGCGCCGAGCAACCGGCCGGTTTCGGTCTCGGCCACCAGCTTGATGAAGCCGCGGGTGTCGAAGTTGGCCAGCGCGCGGGGTACATTTTCGAGATCCAGTGTCCGGCTTTCGACATCCAGACCCTGATCCAGGGCTTGTTGTTCGGTCAAACCCACCGTGGCGACCTGCGGGTCGGTGAACACCACCGCCGGCATGGTGGTCAGGTCCAGCGCGGCATCGCCCCCGGTCATGTTGCGTGCCGTCCGCGTGCCCGCCGCGGCGGCGACGTAGACGAACTGCGGCTGGTTGGTGCAGTCGCCGGCGGCATAGACGTGCTCGGCCGAGGTGCACATATGATCGTCGATGACGATCGCGCCGTTCTTCTCGGTCTCGATGCCGGCCGCGTCCAGACCGAGTGCCGCGGTGTTGGGGCGCCGGCCGGTGGCGACGAGCAGGGCGTCGGCGCGGATCTCGCCGATCTGCGATGATAGGACGAACTCCTTGCCGTCGTGGGCCACGGCATCAGGCAGGGTGTGCAGCCGCACGCGTGCGCCTTCCGCTTCGAACACCTTGACCAGGGCCTCGCCGATGGCCGGATCTTCCCTGGACAGGAATGTGCTGCGCGCCAGGATCGTCACCCGGCTGCCCAGCCGCAGGAAAGCCTGGGCCAGTTCCAGCGCCACCACGGAGCCGCCGATGACGACCAGATGATCGGGGATTTGTTCGGCGATCAACGCCTCGGTGGAAGTCCAGTAGGGTGTCTCCTGCAAGCCCGGAATATCGGGAATGGCCGGCCGGGCGCCGGTGGCGATCAGGACGCGATCGGGTGTCAGGGTTTTTTCGACGCCGTCGGGGCGCGTGATGCGCAAGGTCTTCGAATCCACGAAACGGGCGCGGCCTCTGATCAGGTTGATATTGGGGTTGGCGTCCAGGATGCTCTGGTATTTCGCCTGCCGCAGCTCCTCGACCCGCGCCTGCTGCTGGCGAACCATGGCCGCGCGGTCGATCGCGGGCGGATTCAAGGGGACTCCCTCGAAGGCGTGGCCGGCCTGCAGATGGGCGATGTGCGCGCCCCGGATCATGATCTTGGAGGGCACGCAGCCGACGTTGACACAGGTGCCGCCGATGATGTCGGCCGCTTCGATGATCGTGACCTGCGCGCCTTCCTCCGTCGCCCGGATCGCCGCCGCAAAGGCCGCAGAACCCGAACCGATGATCGCCACGTGCAGGCTGTCACCGCCCTCGGTTGTCGTGGGACTACTGGCTCCATCCAGCACCGTGGCGACATACCCCTTGGCCTGCACGGCCTTCACCAACCGTTCGGGGGCGATGTCCGCGGACGTCTCGATTTCAGCCAGTGCGTCCTCGTAGGATACCCGGGCCTTGACGTTCGGCAGGCTCCCCAGCGCCTCTTCGACGGTGCGCGCGCAGTGGTCGCAGGTCATGCCGGTGATCTGTAATCTCACAGTATTCATGGTGCAGGTTCCTTTTGGTTCAGTAGGGTTTCATGTTGAGTACGGCGGTTCGTTTCAGGTGTGTTGCGAGCGGTCTTGCGGCAGTTCACAGCTGTCCGGCCCGCAGCGCCGGTGCGCCGGTGACACCAGGTCCCAGACGGCGACGATCAACATCAACGCCAGGCCGCCGTACAGTGTCCAGGTGCTCCAGCCGTACTGGAACCAGGGATAGAGACTGAGCAGCACGATCGCCGGGCCGATCATCCCGGCCAGGCTGCGGTGCCACTGGCGGTGGCTGAGCCAGCCCAGGGCATTGGCGCCCAGCGCGATCCAGGCGAACAGCGGCAGCAGGGTGTTGAGGAACAACCCCTCCCATTGCGACAGAAAGCCCAGGCCGATGGCCGCGCCGATGCTGGCCAGGGCCGGGAAGCACATGGCGCAGCCCATGGTAGAGATGATGGCGCCCAGGGCGCCTTGTCGCCGAGGCGGGCTAGCCAGGTAATCAGCGTGTTCATTTCATAACTCCTGTTGGCTGTTGTGCGTGCGAGGGATAACCGGCGTCGGCCGTTGCTTGCGACAGCGTCTCCACGTCGGTCTTGCCGGGATCGAAGGTGACTATTGCCCAGCCCTCGCCGTCGCCTTTGTATTTCGCCTCGGCCTTGATCACCCCGGGCACCTTCTCCAGGGCCTTGCGCACGGTGATGGGGCACATATTGCAGGTAATGTTCTCGACGGCGAGGGTGACGGTCTGGGTCC
>JASBUE010000040.1 GCA_030148045.1 Candidatus Tenderia sp. | reverse complement strand
GCGGTTTTCCAGCATGTAGGAGACACCGGAGGGCACGCGCAGATTGTCCTCCAGTACGTACTGTTTGCCGTCGGCATCACGCACCAGATCGGTGCCGCAGATGTGGGCCCAAACCCCAAAAGGGGGCGTGATGCCCTCGCACTGGGGACGGTAGTTTTTGGCGCCTTTCAGAACCTCCCGGGGAAAGACGCAGTCCTTCACCACCTGCTGTTCATTGTAGAGATCGGTGATGAACATGTTGAGCGCCTTGAGGCGCTGTTTCAGCCCCGCCTCGGTTTTGGTCCACTCCTTGGCGGTGATGATGCGCGGCACCAGGTCCAGCGGCCACATGCGGTCGATGTTGCTGCCCTCGCTATACACGGTAAACGAGATGCCCAGGGCGCGGATGGCGAGATCGATGCCCTGGGTCAGGTCGATCACCTCTTCATCGCCCAGATTGGCAAGAAAGCGACACAGCGAGCCGGCCGCGCGGCGCGGATGCCCCTTGCTGGAGATGAGCTCATCATAAGCATTGCCGGGATCGTACTGTTTAAAATCGATAGCCATATTGGATTTCCAAAATACCCACATTACCCGACAAGTAGAACGTTTTCACAGGTCAAACGTCAACCGCCCGTAATCTTTGCGCCATCGGGCCGCACGTAGTTTATCCGGTTGCCGCCCTGCCCTTTCACTTGGGCTGCCCGCCTCCTCAGCCAGGGCCATGGCCTCAGCCACATAAGCGTGGAAGGTATCGCGAAATGCGTCGACGAAATTGGCGAGACTTTCCTTGTCGTAGGGATTGCAGTGTTCGGAGAGCCGAAACGGTTCATGAATCACGGCGGCAAAGGCGTTATGCTTGAGCCGCTTGTCGAAGTTGGCCACGGCAACGGGGACGATGAGGGGCTCGGGATCCAGGGTGGCGGCCAGGTGAAAGGCGCCCTTGCGGAAGGGCACCGGTGATTCCCGGGACCACTTGCTGGTGCCCTCCGGGCAGATGATCAGATTGATGCCACGCCGTAGATATCCGCCGGCCAATTCGTTAAAGGCGGCCCGATCGGCGGCGAGCTCCCGGGGCGGAACGGAGCGCGCATCCGACTCGCCGGTATGGACAAAGATGTGACCGAGACGGTCATAGTAGCTATGGTGGCCGTGCTCCTCACCGCGTCCGCGCCTGACCACCCGTATACCACCATCACCGTATTTGGGGTGGAGGATCATGGCACTGACAAAGTGGGTGTCCAGGGCAAGCTCAAAACCGTTGGGCAACACGTGACCGGGGTGGCTGACAAGATGATTGAGGATAAAGATATGTCCCGGCTCGTCGGGCAGATTCTCGACCCCGCGGATCACATGGCGGGCGGTGCTGAAGGCGCGCTGGAAGCTGCGGTTGCAAAGCTGTCTCACCTGGTGGACATCGCTCTCCAGCGGCGCCCGGGTGACGCCCTGATACACCTCCAGCAGACCTTGATAAAAACGAAACTCACGCCACACCTCACTGAGAATATCGAGACAGATACCGGCCAGGGTGCGCTCCAGCCGTGAGCCGGAGCATCTAAGCGCCTCCAGGCAGGTGAATGCCTCGCCATGGGTGATACGGTTGGCCAGCAAATGCGGCAGCTTATAAAGCTTGGAGGCGATACCCAGCTGGGGACTGACCTGAGCCAGCAGGTTCTGGATAGCGATTTCTTCCCGATCATAGCGTTGGGCGATCAACTGGATGCGCAGGGTGCGCAGCCGCGAACTGACCAACCACAACAATCGCTGCGCCAACAACAAGCCGAATTCAGGCGCCTGCTCGGCCAGCCGCTCCAGCGCCGCACCGCTGACCAGCGCAACCGTCGTGGTGCCAAGCGCAACGGCCGTCTCTTCATGCCGGCCGGAGAGCGTCAATTCGGGGTGGGCGATGATCTGTCCCGGCGTGGTGTAAGAGCGTAAATAGATATCGGCTTGCCTGCCTGCAGCGGTGAAACTGGCGGCCACCGAACCGTCGATCAGCACGATCAGGCTGTGCCCCTGCGCGCCCTGCTGATAGAGATACTCATCCTTGTCGTAGCGCCGCAGTTCAATTAGATCGCGCAGCTTATCGAGGTGGAATTCGGGAAAGACCTCGAAAAAAAGGGAGTGCGCCAGCACATCCTCGACCGCCTCGCAACTCTCGGCCTGATTCACACCGGCGGGCTTGTCGCTCAATGCATCGACCAGCAGACCGGTGGCGAAAGGCGTCCGTTGTAGCTGCTGCCTGGCGTCGGCGAGCAGGTTCAATACGTTCGAGAGCAGATAGGTATAGAATTGTAGCCCCAGGGACGGCGCGCGAACGAAGAGGCGATGCAGCTCATCGATGGACCAGCGCAGCAGCTTGCAATCGCTGATCGCCCGGGCCGAAGTGGCGTAGCGGTGTGGCGCTGAGAAGCCTGACCAGCCGAGCGGAAAGTAGCGCAGCGAGAGGTCGCCGACCTTGAAACGCTCGTCCTGGCCCTGAAGCTGGATGGTATGCTCCACCTCGCCGTCGAGAAGACAATAGAAGTCTCTGGCCGGATGGTATTGCCGCGTGATCATCTCACCCGCCGAACAGCTCAATGGTTTGGCCAGTTTGCGCCAGTCAGCGATAAATGCGCGCGGCGCAGGCGGACGCCAGATCAGGTTTGCCAGATTATCCAAATGCGTCATTTGAGAAACCGTCCCTGCTTACGTGCCAATTTCGGCCCGGGCATATTGTTCTAGCACAAAATGGATTACAGTATTGATAAAGTCATGCAAGACGTATGCCTGGCATCGGAAAAGGTAATGAACAAGCCCCGCGAAGACAGAACCCCGGCCCCGGATACACTTCATACGCCGGCCGATTTCGATGATTTTTGGCTCGACACCCTGAACAAGCTGGCCACCGTTCCCGTGGGAATCAGAATCGAGGAATCGTGCTCGCTGGGCAAAGGCCTGCACCTGGAGAGTCTCTCCTTTCAATCCTGGCGGCGGTGCCGTATTCGAGGCTACCTGTTGCACCGGAACAGTGAAAGCGCCAGACCGCTGGTGGTCTATACCCACGGCTACAACGGCCGCTACGAGGTGGCGCGTCACTGGGCCGAACTGGGGCTTGACGTGTTTGGCTTCGACACCCGTGGTTTCGGCCGCTCAAAGGGCGCCATGTCCGTTCACCCCGACGGCTGGGTTCTGACCGGTAGCGGCTCGGCCGAGACCTCCATCCTGCGCGGCGCGGTCTGCGACTATTATCGCGCCGTCGATGTCGCCCGGCAGTTGTCTGACAAGCCGCCCCGCCGGACCTTGTTTTACGGTTTCAGCTTCGGCGGCGCCATGGCCATGATGGGCGCTGCCTTGCGCCAGGACGCGGATTTCGTCGCGGCGGGCGTGCCCTCCTTCGGCTGGATGGCGGGCCGCCGGCGGCTGGTAAAGGCGGGCTCGGGCCGGGAGGTCAATGACTATATCGCACGCAATCCGCACCTCGCCGAGGCGGTGATGAACACCCTGGCCTATTTCGACTGTGCCAGTTTCGCCGACCGGGTGCAGGCGCCCAGCATCATCGGGATCGGCTTGCGCGATAGGGTCGTGCCCGCCGCCACGGTCCGCGCCATCAGCGACCGGCTCCGGTGCCCCAAATTGATTCGTGAATTTCCGGTCAGCCACAGCAACCTGGAACAGGAACGACTGTGGCAACGCTTCGAGAAGGAATGGGTCAAACTGGCGCGCACGGGCCGTTGGCCGGAACATGAACCGTTCGATTGACGCCCCGCCCGCTGCTGCGGAGTGGTGTTGATCGTCATTATTACTGAGGCGGAAAAATGTCGGCGGGGCGCCGCCGACATTGAGAAATTAAGCAATATTGCGAGAATTCGTCCTGAGACAGGCGAAACCAGCAAAATCCTCACCGAAAGGGAAAAGCAGGCGCTGATCGAGGAACGTCGTGAATGACATGAAAATATTGTAGATAACCGGCTTCTTCCGTTTTGATCGCATCGACTTGAGTGCCGGGGTACCAAGGTGAGCCGTGCCAGGCCGCCTGCATCGGGTGATCATCAATCCCATCCCTTTACAATAATAAAGACTATTCAATAGCTTATAAAGTGGTTATCCCACCAAAACCCAATATTGATTATTTTCTCATTGTAATGCGAAAAACAATCAATATTAATTTATGGCGATTTTCAGGACGGGACTTGAAATTTATATTCCACCATAGCTAATGTGATATTGAACTCGTCTCGAGTTTTACACTCTAGTTATACTGAAGGCTAACGACCACATTGGTCTGTGCCGATAAATATAACGGATCTTTCAAAACCTGCAGCTATCCCGGCAGACCCTGTGCTGATATCGAATTGTGTTTTGCAGTGGGTATTTCCTAAAATCCAGGACATAGTTTTCTCAGAGACGACGGCTGTGTCCGGCGGATAGCTGTATGAGATCCATGAAGGATATATTGATTAAGGACATCATTACAGCAGCGAGGTAATCGGCATGAGTATCCTAAACCACTTCCGGGATCGGTACGAGGACGCCAAAGAGGACGAAATGAGCCTCCAGGAATATCTGGAGCTCTGCAAGTCAGATCCGTCCGTCTATGCAACGGCAGCCGAAAGGATGTTGATGGCGATTGGCGAACCTGATCTTGTCGATACGCGCAAAGACCCGAGGCTGAGCCGGATCTTCTCCAACAAGATGATCAAGATCTACCCCGCTTTCAAAGAATTTTACGGCATGGAAGAGACCATCGAACAGATCGTCTCCTTCTTCAAGCATGCCGCCCAGGGACTGGAGGAGAAAAAACAGATTCTCTACCTGCTTGGCCCTGTCGGGGGCGGTAAATCGTCGCTGGCGGAAAAGCTTAAATCGCTGATGGAGAAGATTCCTTTCTACGCCATCAAGGGTTCGCCGGTGAACGAGTCACCGCTGGGACTGTTCTCGCCGGAAGAGGACGGCCGCATCCTGGAAGAGGATTACGGCATTCATCGCCGCTATCTGCCCGGCGTCATGTCGCCCTGGGCCATCAAGCGCCTGCATGAGTTCAACGGCGATCTCTCCGAGTTTCGGGTGGTACGTCTGAAACCCTCCGTATTGCAGCAGATCGCGGTCGCCAAGACCGAACCCGGCGACGAAAACAACCAGGATATTTCATCGCTGGTGGGTAAGGTCGACATCCGCAAACTGGAGCAGTTTTCCCAGGATGACCCGGACGCCTACAGCTACTCCGGCGGTTTGTGCCTGGCCAACCAGGGGCTGCTGGAGTTCGTCGAGATGTTCAAGGCGCCCATCAAGGTGCTGCACCCCCTGCTGACCGCCACCCAGGAAGGCAATTACAAGGGGACGGAGGGTTTTCCCGCCATCCCTTTCAACGGTGTCATCCTGGCCCACTCCAACGAATCCGAATGGCTGTCGTTCAAGAACAATAAGAACAACGAGGCCTTCCTCGACCGTATCTACATCGTCAAGGTGCCCTATTGCCTGCGTGTTTCGGAAGAGGTCAAGATCTACCAGAAGCTGTTGAAAGGCAGTTCGCTGAGAGAAGCGCCGTGCGCACCGGATACCCTGGAGATGATGGCGCAGTTCGCCGTGCTGACCCGACTCAAGGAGCCGGAAAATTCGAGCCTGTTTTCCAAGATGCGTATCTATGACGGCGAGAACCTCAAGGATGTGGACCCGAAAGCCAAGTCCCTGCAGGAGTACAAGGATGCCGCCGGACCGGACGAGGGCATGACCGGCCTATCGACCCGCTTCGCCTTCAAGATCCTGTCCAAGGTGTTCAACTACGATCACTCCGAGGTGGCTGCCAACCCGGTGCACCTGCTCTACATCCTGGAACAGCAGGTGGAACAAGAGCAGTATCCGCCCGAGGTCAAGGACAGGTATCTCTCTTACCTGAAAGGCTATCTGGCACCTAACTACGCAGAATCTCTTACCAAGGAACTGCAGACCGCCTATCTCGAATCGTATGCAGAATTCGGCCAGAACATCTTCGACCGTTACGTTACCTATGCCGACTATTGGATTCAGGACTCCGAATACCGCGACCCCGATACCGGCGAAATGCTGGACCGTGCGGCCTTGAACGACGATCTGGAAAAAATCGAGAAACCGGCCGGCATCAGCAACCCGAAGGATTTCCGCAACGAAATCGTCAACTTCACCCTGCGCGCCCGAGCCAACAATGCGGGCAAAAACCCGGCCTGGACCAGCTATGAGAAGATGCGATCGGTGATCGAGACCAAGATGTTCTCGACCACGGAGGATATCCTGCCGGTTATTTCGTTCAGCGCCAAATCATCCACGGAGGAACATAAGAAGCATCAGGAGTTTGTCGACCGGATGGTAGCGAAAGGCTATACCCCCAAACAGGTCCGGCTGCTGTGTGAATGGCACCTGAGGACGCGCAAATCGTCATAAATGCCGAGAGGCGCTTTTCGGCCATCAGTATTGTCGGAGGCGCCCTGAGCAAACAACCTGCACAATCCGAGGTGGATGTATTGTGAGCCAGATTATCGACCGGCGTGTCAATGGAAAGAACAAGAGTGCGGTAAACCGACAAAAGTTTATCAGGCGTTATAAAAAGCACCTGAAAAAGGCTGTCGAGGAGGCCGTCTCCAAGCGCAGTATCACCGACATGGAACGCGGTGAGAATGTGAATATCCCTTCCAAAGACATCTCCGAACCCACTTTCGGCATCGGCCGGGGCGGCAGGCGGGATACAGTCTTCCCCGGCAACAAGGAATTTATCACCGGCGATGAGATTCCGCGCCCCAAGGGCGGTGCCGGCAAGGGCGGCGGCAAGGAGGACGGTAATTCAGGCGAAGCTGAGGACGATTTCACTTTCACCCTGTCGCGCGAAGAGTTCATGGACCTGTTTTTCGAGGACCTTGAGCTTCCCAATCTGATCAAGACCCAGTTGACAAAGGAGGTTCGGTTCAAAAAGGTGCGCGCCGGTTATACCACCACCGGCACCCCTTCCAACATCAATGTGGTTCGCTCCATGAAGGGTGCACTGGCACGCAGAATCGCACTGGCCGGACCTTATAACAGTCAGATCAAGGAGATCAAACAACAGATCGCCGATGATCAGGCATTACCGAATCCCGATGAAAAACGGATCTCGATGCTGGAAGAGGAAATCCTCAGCCTTAGAAACAAGATCAAACGTATCCCCTATATCGACACCTTCGATCTTCGCTACAACAACCGCATCGATGAGCCCGTTCCAACGACACAGGCGGTGATGTTCTGCCTGATGGACGTCTCCGGTTCCATGGGCGAGTTCGAGAAGGATGTGGCCAAGCGCTTCTTCACTTTACTTTACCTGTTCCTGACGCGCTCCTATGAATACATAGAACTGGTTTTTATCCGACACCACACCATTGCCAAGGAAGTGGAGGAGGAAGAGTTCTTCTATTCCCGCGAAACCGGCGGCACAGTGGTGTCGAGCGCACTCAAACTGATGCGGGAAATCATTCAGGATCGCTATCCGACAAGCGAGTGGAATATCTATGCCGCCCAGGCGTCCGACGGCGACAACTGGACCGACGATTCGCCCGCCTGCCGCAAACTGCTGATCGAGTCCATCATGCCGTATTTGCAGTACTACGCCTATATCGAGATCAATGCCGATACACCGATCGGAAATCTCTGGCGTGAATATGAAAAGGTATCCGAGACCTGCCCGAATTTCACTATGCAGAAGCTGACCGAAGTCGGTGAAATATATCCGGTGTTCCGTAAACTTTTCGAGAAGCAGTAGTCATGGGCAAATTTATATCCGAAACTTCCGAATGGACCTTCGATCTGCTCAAGGACTATGACCGCGAGATCGCACGCATCGCCGCCGGTTTCGGTCTGGATACCTATCCCAACCAGATAGAAGTCATCTCCGCCGAGCAGATGATGGATGCCTACTCCACGGTGGGCATGCCGGTGGGTTATCACCATTGGTCCTTCGGTAAACAGTTTCTAAGTGTGGAACAGCGCTACAAACGCGGCTACATGGGACTGGCGTACGAGATCGTGATAAACTCCAACCCCTGCATCGCCTATCTGATGGAAGAAAACACCATGCCCATGCAGGCACTGGTGATCGCCCACGCCTCATACGGTCATAACTCCTTCTTCAAGAGCAACTATCTGTTCAAAACCTGGACTGTAGCCGACTCCATCATCGATTACCTGCTGTTCGCCAAGAATTATGTCGCCAAGTGCGAACGGCGCTACGGCGCCGACGAAGTGGAACAACTGATCGATTCCTGCCATGCGCTCATGAACTACGGCGTGGACCGTTATAAACGGCCGAAGCGGGTTTCCCTCCATAACGAAGAGGCAAGGCAAAGGGAACGTGAAGAATACCTACAGTCACAGGTAAACGATCTGTGGCGCACCCTGCCCGTCGCCGAAAAAGGTGAACAAGCCCAGCAGGAGCCCGGCTGGCCGCCCGAACCGCAGGAGAACCTACTCTATTTCATCGAAAAAAACTCCCCCATTCTGGAGACCTGGCAACGGGAAATCGTGCGTATCGTCAGAAAGATCGCCCAATATTTCTATCCGCAGCGCCAAACCCAGGTGATGAATGAAGGATGGGCCACATTCTGGCACTACACCCTGCTGAACAAGCTTTATGATGAAGGCATGGTGAACGACGGCTTCATGATCGAGTTTCTCCAATCACACACCAACGTGATCCATCAGCACTCCTTTGACAGCCCCTACTATAGCGGCCTTAACCCGTATACCCTGGGATTCAATATCTACCAGGATCTGAAACGAATCTGTGAAGACCCGACCGAGGAGGACCGATACTGGTTTCCGGATATTGCCGGGGGTGACTGGCTCAAAGTGCTTGATTTTGCCATGCGCAATTTCAAGGATGAAAGCTTCATCGCCCAATACCTGTCGCCCAAGGTGATACGCGATCTCAAACTGTTTTCAATTCTCGACGATGATCAAGAATCCAACCTAAACGTCTCGGCCATCCACGACGAAAAAGGCTATCGTCATATCAGGCGCGCGCTGTCAGACCAGTATAATCTCGGCGGCCGCGAACCCAACCTGCAAGTCTCCAAGGTGGACAGGCGCGGTGACCGCTCGCTGACACTCAAATACGAACCCTACAACCGGCGCCCGCTGGGCGAGGAAACCGATGAGGTATTGAAACATCTGGTCAGCCTATGGGGATTCACCGCGAGAATTGAGACGGTTCATGAGGACGGTTCGAGCGAGATCACCCACGAGTGTGTTAATGGTTAAGGAGTTCACAAGTTGCGGCACGCCTGAGCGGGACCGACGGCCGCATGGACGCGGCCGTCGAGCGTACAGGGATATATTCACATGTAGTAGTCGCGACCTGATCTGACAGTTACCGGTTCCGAGGAAGCGGTTTTGTCAGGTCAAGTTCAAGCTACGAACTTTTCCTTCCAAATCTGTTTTCCGTCTTCCCATGTCGCTAGCGGCGTTCGGCCACAGCACATCT
>JASBUE010000032.1 GCA_030148045.1 Candidatus Tenderia sp. | reverse complement strand
CGAACTGGCGCGGCTGCCCGAACTTTATTATCTACCCAGTCCGATGGTGAACGCCTTTGCTGTGGGGCGGCGCGAAGAGGGGGCCATTGCCGTTACCGACGGCCTGTTGCGCAACCTCAACGGCCGCGAGGGGGCCGCGGTGCTGGCGCACGAGATCAGCCATATCCGCAGCAATGATATGTGGGTGATGGGGCTGGCCGACCTGTTTAGCCGCATGACCGGACTGCTGTCCCTGTTCGGCCAGATTCTGCTGCTGCTCAACCTGCCGCTGATCCTGCTGACCGGGGTCAGCATCAACTGGTTCGCGATTTTTATCCTGATCCTGGCGCCCACTCTCAGCGCCCTGGCGCAGCTGGGCCTGTCACGCACGCGCGAATACCACGCCGACCTGAATGCCGCGCGACTCACCGGCGATCCCGAGGGGCTGGCCAGCGCCCTGGTGAAGATCGAACAACGCCAGGGCGGCTGGCTGGAGCGCATCTTTCTGCCCCAGCGCGGCACGCCCGAACCGTCGCTGTTGCGTACCCATCCCCCCACCGGGGAACGGGTGCGGCGTCTGATGGAGCTGCAGCAGTCGCTGGATCTGGATGAGCGCCGCCAACAGATCGCCGCGTTGGCCGATGAGCTGCCCTTTGCCCGGCCGCTGCGCCGTTCACCGCGGCGCTGGTACATCAGCGGTCTATGGCATTAGTCCGGCTTTCTTCTCCGCTGCCGGTAGCGGGTCAACTTGATAATTAAACTGCATCGTGTAGGCTGTTTTTGTCAGGCAGTCAACCGCTCGGGCGTATTCGTTACGGCTTGGTGCAGCGTTGACCCCGCCGCTCGACAGCCTTCCCCCGGGCCTGTTGGCCGCCTGTCCTTGAGCTATCTTTGACGAATGATTAAACGGGAGCTAATTGCATGATCAACAAATGCCTGTTTCCTGTCGCAGGTTACGGCACACGGTTTTTGCCGGCCACCAAGGCCATGCCCAAAGAGATGTTGCCGGTGGTCAATAAACCCCTGATCCAGTATGGCGTGGAGGAAGCCCACGATGCCGGCATGCGGCGTATGGCCTTTGTCACCGGGCGCACCAAGCGCGCCATCGAGGATCACTTCGATATCACCTACGAACTGGAAGACCAGATCAGCGGCACCTCCAAGGAGGGCCGCCTCGGCGAGGTCCGCGCCCTGATCAAGGATTGCGTCTTTTCCTATACGCGCCAGATCGAGATGAAGGGGCTGGGGGACGCCATCCTCACCGGCGAGACGCTTATCGGTAGTGAACCCTTTGGTGTGATCCTGGCCGATGACCTGTGCGTCGGCACCTCGGCCGGCGTCATGTCGCAGCTGCTGGCCGTGTATGAAAAGTATCGGTGCAGCGTGGTGGCGGTGGAAGAGGTTCCGGCCCGGGAGGTGGATAAATACGGCGTGGTGGCCGGTGAGTTCGTCGAAGAAGGCTTGATGCGAGTGAGCGACATGGTGGAAAAACCGCCGCTCGATCAGGCGCCGTCCAACCTGGCTATCATCGGGCGCTATGTCCTGACGCCGGATATTTTCGATATTCTGCGCCAGACGCCACCCGGCAAGGGGGGCGAGGTGCAGATTACCGACGCCCTGCTGTCCCAGGCGCAACAGGGCAAGGTGATCGCCTGCCGCTTTGTGGGTCGGCGTTTCGATTGTGGTAGTGTAGACGGCTTTGTGGCCGCGACCAATTACTTTTACGATATCTACCAACAATCTCAGGGATAGTCGATTTCGCCTACCCATACACAAGCATGTTGAGTGATTGAATGAATTCCCGTTTTGGTGGCGAACAATTGAAAGAGGATTCCTGGCTGGACAAGCAGTCCCAGACATCGCTGCAGCGTTTGCTGCCCAGGCTTGAGTCGCGTTTCAAGGAACAGGTCGATCCGGATGAGTGGCAGAGCTATCTGCAACGCCTGAAATATCATTTCCCACGCCTGTTCAAATGCCTCTACCATGTCTACGGCGCCCAGTACGATTTCTTCTACCACCTGGAGAACATTCTCGCCTCGGCCACACAGATGTGGCTGGAACGTCCCAGCGAACTGAAGGCGTTGGACGCCATGCGCGAGGCCGACCCGCACTGGTATCAGTCCAACCGTCTGGTGGGCGCCATGTG
This sequence comes from Candidatus Tenderia sp., assembly GCA_030148045.1. Classification (GTDB taxonomy): domain Bacteria; phylum Pseudomonadota; class Gammaproteobacteria; order Tenderiales; family Tenderiaceae; genus Tenderia. The sequence goes on along the minus strand of JASBUE010000032.1, from coordinate 8,394 downwards.
CTACGTTGATCTGTTCGCCGGCGACCTTCAGGGCATGTTCGAGCGCATCCCCTATCTCAAGGAGATGGGCATCAATTACCTGCACCTGATGCCGCTGTTTCAGGAGCCTGAGGGTGATAACGACGGCGGCTACGCGGTCAGCAGCTACCGCGAGGTGAACGGCAAGCTCGGTAGCATGGCGCAGCTCAGCGAGCTGGCCGGCGAGCTGCGCGCCCGCGGCATTTCCCTGTGTCTGGATTTCGTTTTTAACCACACCTCCGACGAGCATGACTGGGCGCAGCAGGCCCTGGCCGGTGATCCCGAATACCAGTCTTATTACCGCATGTTTCCGGATCGCAGCATGCCGGATGCCTACGAGAAGAATCTGATCACCATTTTCCCCGATGAGCGGCCGGGGTCCTTCACCTATCGCAACGGCCTGAAGAAATGGGTCTGGACCACCTTTCATAACTATCAGTGGGACCTGAATTACGAAAATCCCATCGTCTTCAGCCGCATGCTGGAGGAGATGCTGTTTCTCGCCAACCAGGGGGTGGAAATACTGCGCCTGGATGCAGTGGCCTTCATCTGGAAGAAACTCGGCACCACCTCCCAGAACCTGCCCGAGGCCCATGTGTTGATCCAGGCCTTCAATGCCGTGGTGCATATCGCCGCGCCGGCCATGGTGTTCAAGTCCGAAGCCATCGTGCACCCGGACGAGGTAAGCAAGTACATCAGCGAGGATGAGTGCCAACTGTCCTACAATCCGCAGTTGATGGCGCTGTTGTGGGAGGCCTTGGCGACCCAGGACGTGAGCATTCTGCGTCACGCTATGGAGCGTCGTTTCACCATTCCCGAGAACTGTGCCTGGGTCAACTACGTGCGTTGCCACGACGACATCGGCTGGGCCTTTTCCAATGATGATGTCACCGCCTTCGATCTGGACCCGGCCGCCCATCGCAATTTTCTGACCCGGTTTTATACCGGTAAGTTCGAGGGCAGCTTCGCCCGCGGTCTGCCGTTTCAGGAGGACCCGCAGACGGGCGATGCCCGTGTCTCGGGTACCTGCGCCTCTCTGGCCGGCCTGGAGAGCGCCGTTGCGGAGGGCGACGAAGAGGGCATCGACCTGGCCATCCGCCGCATCATGTTGCTGTATGGGGTAACCTTGACCATCGGCGGCATCCCGATCATCTATCTGGGTGACGAACTGGGCGCGTTGAACGACTATAGTTATGACGAGGATCTGGAAAAGGTCGGCGACACCCGCTGGGTGCACCGTCCCGCCTTCGACTGGCAAAAGGCCGAGGAGCGCCACGACCCCAAGAGCATCACCGGCCGGATCTATCACGGCCTGCTGCGGCTGATCCAGATCCGCCAGCAGAATCTCGCCTTTACCCGTTCCGAGACCGAGATTGTTGACACTGGCAACAGGCACGTATTCGGCTATTTCCGCAACCACGCCAACTATAATCTACTGGTGCTGGGCAATTTCAGTGGCGTGCCCCAGAGCCTGGAGGCGCGGCGCCTGCGCATGCTGGGATTGCGCAAGACCGTGGTGGACCTGGTCGCCGGCAAGGCGATTACCGCCACCCGCGAGCTGCTGCTGGAGCCCTATGATTTCATGGTGCTGGCCAAACCGAGTCACTGATAGTGAAATGGAGATTTCAAACACGTTACCAAGCAGGGGTGTCAATTTGATCAAGCAGATGGCGGGTTGTTCCTATGAGTGCTGAACCCAAGAATCTCTATATCGTACTGCTCAGCGTGCATGGCCTGATACGCGGCGGCGAGCTTGAGCTCGGGCGCGACGCCGACACGGGGGGGCAGATACTCTACGTGGTGGAGCTGGCGCAGGCCCTGGCCAAGCACCCGGACGTGGCGCAGGTCGATCTGCTCACCCGGCGGGTGGACGATGAGCGGATCTCGCCCGACTATGCCGAGCCCATCGAGGGCATCGGTGACGGCGTGCGCATCGTGCGCATCGAGGCCGGACCGCCCGGTTATATCGTCAAGGAAGATTTGTGGGATCATCTGGACGCCTTTGCCGACAACACCCTGACCTTCCTGCGTGAAGGCGGGCGCATGCCGGACGTGATTCACGGTCATTATGCCGACGCGGGCTACGTCGGCTATCGCCTCGCCAATCTGCTGGCCCTGCCGATGGTGTTTACCGGCCATTCCCTCGGCCGGGTCAAGCGCCGCCGCCTGTTGGCCAGCGGACTGTCGGCGGAGGATGTGGAACAGCGTTACAACATCACCCGTCGCATCGAAGGCGAGGAGTTGGCGTTGGCCTCGGCGGAGCGCGTCATCACCAGTACCTTTCAGGAGATCGAAGAGCAATACGAACTCTACGATCACTACCAGCCCGAAAAGATGCGCATCATCCCGCCCGGCACCGACCTGGCGTGCTTTATGCCTCCCACGGGCGATGAAACCGATAGTGAACTGTTCGCCGAGCTGAAACGCTTTCTGAACCAGCCCGACAAGCCCATGATCCTGGCCCTGTCGCGCCCCGACAAGCGCAAGAACATCAGTGCCCTGGTCAAGGCCTATGGCGAGTCGGAGGCCTTGCAGCAGCTGGCCAACCTGGTGGTGGTGGCGGGCAACCGCGATGATATCGACGAACTGGACGAGGGCGCCCAAGAGGTATTTCATGAGCTGCTGGTCACCATCGACCGCTATGACCTGTGGGGCAAGATTGCCTTCCCCAAACACCATGCCCGCAACCAGGTGCCGCTGTTCTATCGCCTGGCGGCGGCTCTCAAGGGGGTATTCGTCAACCCCGCCCTGACCGAGCCCTTTGGCCTGACCCTGATCGAGGCCGCCGCCTGCGGGCTGCCACTGGTGGCCACCGACGACGGCGGCCCGCGTGACATCATCGACAACTGCAACAACGGTGTATTGGTCGATGCCTTGGACACCGAGGCCATGGGTGTGGCGTTGCTGGAGATCCTCTCCGATACGGACAAATGGCAACAATTCTCCACGTCCGGCCTGGCCGGGGTGCGCGAGCACTACTCCTGGGATGCCCATGCCAGTCGCTACCTGGACGTGATCGCCCCCATCGTCGAGTTGGAACGCAAGGAGTTGATCGAGCGCCGTCCACCGCAACTGAAACATCAGCCTTACCGCGACCGCGCCATCTTTACCGATCTGGATCAGAATCTGATCGGCGACGAAACGGCGTTGCAGGAGTTTATCGCCGTCATGCGCCAACATCGCAAACTCGTCAAGTTCGGTATCGCCACCGGCCGACGCCTGGACTCGGCGCTGAAGGTGATGAAGCACCACGGTATCCCCGAGCCCGACTTTCTCATCACCAGCGGCGGCACCGAGATCTATTACGCGCCCAAACTGACGGCGGATGATTTCTGGAAGAAACAGATCGATTATCACTGGACGCCGCATATCGTGCGCCGCGCCCTGGCCGACCTGCCGGGGTTGGAGTTGCAGCCGAAGGCGGAGCAGAGCCGTTTCAAGACCAGTTATTTCTATGATCAAAACAGGGCCCCGGATATCCGCGAGATCAACAGCCTGCTGCACAAGGAGGAGCAGTCGGTCAACGTCACGCTGGCCTTCGGCCAGTTCCTCGACATCACGCCCATCCGCGCCTCCAAGGGGCTGGCGCTGCGTTATATCAGCGATCGTTGGGGCATCCCCCTGGAACATATCCTGGTGGCCGGCGGTTCAGGCGCCGATGAGGACATGATGCGCGGCAACCCCCTGGCGGCGGTGGTCGCCAACCGCCACAACGAAGAGCTGTCCCAGTTGATGGATAAGGAGCGCATCTATTTCGCCGAAAAGCCGTTTGCCGCCGGAATTCTCGAGGCGATCGAATACTATGATTTCTTCGGCAGCTGTAAAGGGCCGGAAGACAGGCAATAATTCAGGAGGAAGTGATGGCGCATGCTGATAGCAAGGCGCGCGTGAAGCCGGTTATTTTCGGCGAGGTGCTGTTTGACTGTTTCCCCGACGGCCAGACCGTACTGGGTGGCGCGCCCTTCAATGTGGCCTGGCATCTGCAGGCCCTGGGTGACGCCCCCTGTTTCATCTCGCGGGTCGGTGACGACAGCCATGCCGCCAAGATCATGCAGGCCATGGAAAAATGGGGCATGGATGTCAGCGGCTTGCAGCGGGATGACATGTATCCCACCGGGCAGGTGATTGTGGCCATCGAAAACGGCGAGCCACACTATGATATCAAAAGCGACGTAGCCTACGATTTTATCGAGGCCGCGGCCTTGCCTGCTTTCGATCAGCCCGGCTTGCTCTATCACGGCACGCTGGCACTGCGTAATCCGGCCTCGCGCCGTGCGCTGGATGAGTTGCTGCGCCGGGGTGATTTTTCCGTGTTTCTCGACGTCAACCTGCGTCCGCCGTGGTGGAACGAGACGATTGTGAATGAATGCCTACAGCGGGCCCGCTGGGCCAAGCTCAATGAGCATGAGTTGCGCGTGTTGTCCGGCGGCGGGGATGGGGTCGATGCGCAGGCGAATGCGTTACGACAGGCGTCCGGCCTGGAATTGCTGGTGGTGACTCAGGGTGAGAAGGGCGCGGTGGCATATACCGGCGAGGGTGCGGTTGCCCGGGTCACGCCCGCGCCCGCGACACAGGTGGTGGATACGGTAGGGGCGGGCGACGCCTTTACCGCCGTGCTGTTGCACGGTCTGCTGAACGACTGGCCGCTGCAACAGAGCCTCGATGCCGCCCAGCGTTTCGCCAGTGCGGTGGTGGGAATTCGCGGCGCGGTGCCAGCTGATGATCAATTTTATCGTGACAACATGCCACGTATTTCGTGAACAGGCCCTAGAACGACAGGTCCACGTCCACGACCAGTTTCCCCTGTCTCACGATGATATTCTTCAAGACACTACGGGCCATCTTTTCACGCACGTCCGTCTCCTTCAGTTCATAGACGAAGATCATCGGCAGGCTCTGCTGACTGATGCTGTTGACCAACTGTTGCACCGTGCCGGCCAGTTGATAGTCCGAGTCGGCGAAGCGGACGTTGCTGATTTTCGGGTCGTGCAGATAGAACTGATGGGTCTCCTTGCGGTATTCCAGATCGCCGTCGATCCGGCCGCGCCCGGTGATGGCCATCATGCCCGGCATCTCGGCACGCACGGTAACCTCCAGGCCGATACGGTTGGTCTGCTCGTCCAGCACCACGCTGGGGTTGGAATAAGTGATGCGGGAAAAGGGGGTCTGCTGGCTCAGCGGGAAGTAGTCTACTACATACTGTTGCAGTTCGGCCCTGTTGAATTCCAGGGTGTAGGCATGGGCGTTGAAGCCGGCGCCGAAAAACAGCAATAGGATGAAGCATGTTTTGAATCGGTTCATGTTCACAATTGTTTCCGATACTCGGGGATGGCGGCTTTTTCGCTATGATAAATGAAAAGCGGCGCTAACTGGAGTGATGCCATGAAATCTTTTTGCAGGCTAATTTCATTCATTTTTACCTGCTATTTACCGCTCGCGGGGATGGCCCAGGAACCATCCGTCGGCGACGACCGACTGCTGGTGGCGACCAAGCACGCGCCGCCCTTCGCCATCAAGCACGCTGACGGCAGCTGGAGCGGCATCAGTATCGATTTATGGCGCGACATTGGCGCACAGATCGGCCTGAAATATACGCTGCAGGAAGACGATTTGACCGGCCTGCTGAACGGTGTGAGCAGCGGTAAATACGCCGCCGTGGTGGCGGCGATGACCGTGACCGGGGAGCGCGAGCGGCAAATGGATTTTAGTCAACCGTTTTACACCTCGGGCCTGAGTATCGCCGTGTCCGCCGCCGGGCAGGGTACTTGGCTGGGGGTGGTGAAGCGCTTTTTTACCCTGCAGTTTGTCACCGCGGTGATGGCGCTGTTACTGGTGTTGCTGGTGATTGGAGTGCTGGTTTGGCTGTTCGAACGCCGCCGCAATCAGCAGTTTGCGGGATCGGCGGTGAACGGCATCGGCTCGGGGTTGTGGTGGTCGGCGGTGACCATGACCACGGTGGGCTACGGTGATAAGGCACCGGTGACCATCGGCGGCCGGTTTGTGGCGCTGGTGTGGATGTTCGCCAGTATCATCATCATTTCCAGCTTTACCGCCGCCATCGCTTCGGCGCTGACCGTGGGCCAGCTTTCCACGGGGATCGAGGGGCCTCAGGATCTGTATCGCAGCCATGCCGGCAGTGTGAAAAATTCGGCCGGTATGGCGTATCTGGAAAGCCGCCATATCGGCGCCACCGGCTTCGATACGGTCCAGCAGGGCCTGGCGGCGCTGGCGCGCGGCGAGCTCGATGCCTTCGTCCATGATCAACCCCTGCTGCAGTATTTTGCCAAGAGCGAATTCCAGGGGCGGATCCAGGTGTTGCCCAATACCTTTCGTCGCCAGGTCTATGCCATTGCCCTGCCGGAAAACAGTCCGCTCAAGGAAGAGATCGACCGGCAGCTACTGAGACAGCTCGAATCCGCCACCTGGCAACAGCAGGTGGCGCGTTATCTGGGGGTGGATGAGATCTAGTCCTCGAGCCAGCCCTGCAGCGCAGCGACAATGCCCCGGGCCTGATCGGGGCTGGAGATATTGAATTTGGATTTCTGGAAGTATTCGCCGTTGCGTTTCTGGTAGCGGCGGATGGTGTATTTATCCTTGCCGTATTCCTGTTTCTTGGCATCCCAGTCCTGGTAACGGAAGATGAGCGTGGCCCAGGCGCCTTTCGACAGCACCTTTTTGTCCACTTCCTTGACCAGCAGCTGGTCGCCTTCCGAGTATTCCACGCTGAGTTCATCGACGCTTGAAGCCATGGCTTATTCTGTCTCCTTACGCTGGGTAGGTGTCATTGGGTCGGTTAGTATATGCTATGCAAAACTTATTCGTTTGTAATCATGCCGTTATAACCTTATGGCATGAATGGGTTTGTGTAAAGGATCGCGGTGAACGTTCGCTAAAATAATCAAAGAAAACAAAACATGGAGTGTAACTGAAATGAGCGACAAACCTGATTTTGAGAAGATTGGTGCCTCTGTCCTGGGGGGTGAACTGACCCTGAAGGAGTGCGAGGTGTTGAGCGGCATCATGGGTGTGCGCCAGCTCAGGGACGGCGAGCAACTGGTCAGCGAGAACGGCACCGAGCATACCCTGTTTGTCCTGGTCGAGGGCAAGCTGAAAGTGCTCAGCGAGTCGGAAGGCAAGGTCAAGCACGTCTATACCATGAAGGCGGGCGAGGTGGCCGGAACGCGCGCCTTCGTCGACCGCACGCCGCGTAAGGCCACCCTGGAGTCCGAAGGGCAGGCCACTGTCTATATGCTGGAGCCGGACGCCTTCGAATCCCTGCTCGATAAGCACCCGCGTATTGTCTACAAGGTTATGCGCTCGATTTTCCGGATCACCCATTCCAACCTGTTGCGCATGAATCAGGAGACCGAGCAGCTCACCAACTACATCAACAAGACCCACGGCCGCTACTGATTGTGCCCCCCTTTTTCGCTGTCGGGGGAGGTGGCTGTGAATTCGGCGGGCTTGTGTTAGAATCCGCCCTCTTTCGTATTTCTGGCCCGGGTCAGAAACACGCCGGTTTATGGTGGTCCGCGTCGGTCACCCCGCAACGATACATTGCAAACCCCGCCAGGCCCGGAAGGGAGCAACGGTAGTGATGGACTCGTGTGCCGGGGAGCGGCGGGCGCGGGCCGCCACCTATCTCGTCTGTTTCTCCGTCTGATTTATCCGGCCGCAGCCGTGTGGTGAACGCCGTTTTGCGTTAAAATCATCCGCCTATGTTACTCAATATCAAACACAGGCCCGTCTGCGGGGGAACAGCATGAGTTACCAGGTCCTGGCGCGCAAATGGCGGCCGCGTAATTTTCCCGCCATGGTGGGGCAGGAGCACGTGCTGCGCGCCCTGATCAACGCCCTGAACAACGGGCGGCTGCATCACGCCTATCTCTTCACCGGTACCCGCGGCGTGGGCAAGACCACCGTGGCGCGCATCTTCGCCAAGTCGCTCAACTGCGAGCAAGGTGTGACCTCCACTCCCTGCGGCGAGTGCAGCGCCTGCCGCGAGATCGACGAGGGCCGTTTTGTCGACCTGATCGAGGTGGATGCCGCCTCGCGCACCAAGGTGGAGGACACCCGCGAGCTGCTGGAGAACGTCCAGTACGCCCCCACCCGCGGGCGCTACAAGGTCTACCTCATCGACGAGGTGCACATGCTCTCCACCCACAGCTTCAACGCCTTGTTGAAGACCCTGGAAGAGCCGCCGCCGCACGTCAAATTTCTATTGGCTACCACCGATCCGCAAAAGCTGCCGGTGACCATCCTCTCGCGTTGCCTGCAGTTCAATCTCAAGCGCCTGGGGGTCGATCAGATCCAGGACCACCTGCGCCAGCTCCTGATCAGCGAGGGGATCGACTACGAGGAGACCGCCCTGCGACT
>JASBUE010000020.1 GCA_030148045.1 Candidatus Tenderia sp. | reverse complement strand
GGATGTTGCCCCTGTGCTTGGACGGATGTTGAGCAATCTCACCAAATGAGCGAAGAAAATCTATTAAATCGCATTAATCATAACCGCCTCACCAGGCCCATTTCGCTTGTCTGGGGATTGTGCCTGTTGCTGTCGGTGGTCGCCGGTCAGGCGCAGGCCAATACCGCGGATGATAGCCGCTACCACCATATAGCCGTCGAACAAACACAAGGAACCGACAGCACTCCGGACTGTCTCATGGAGCCGGATGTCGGTAATCTCCATGCCGCTGCATCACTCGGCGACAGTTGCTGCCATGACGTGAATCAGGGCGAGACCTTTTCCGGGGATGGTGGATATGGTGCTTCCCTGGGTACATGCAACGGAGCAATGACCACCCGCTATTTGTCCTTTTCTTCCATTCATCCCGATTTGCTGTATCGCCCTCCCATTCAATAACCCTCCGACATACCCCTTTAACTTGAATGATTTGTTGACAGGCGCAAGTGTGAAGCGGCGGCTGTCAGCCGGACGAGCCCGGCCTGATGCAATTGCATTACCTGGCGGTTACACCGTATTTCATTGATTCGAGGCTGACATGATGTGGAAAAAGATAGTGCCGGCGCGTTTTTCGCGCTTCGCGCTGGTGGGTGGCGTGGCGACCGTGGTGCATTTCGGGGTCATGATACTGCTGATTGAGGCCGGCATACCAGCGCTTTCGGCGACGGCGACGGGTGCCATGCTAGGCGCATTGGCCAGTTATGTATTGCAACGCCGCTTTGCCTTTCGGTCGTGCCGGGCCCATGGTGATTGCCTGCCGGGGTACGTGCTGGCCAACCTGGTCTTTCTGGGGGGGAATGTCGCTCTGTTTGCGGTATTTCAGACGACCTTGCAGCTCCCGCCCCTGTTTGCCCAGCTGGTGACTACGGCATTGATGGCGCTGCTGACCTATCAAACTTATCTGCGGGTGATCTTCCATGAGCGTGTATCAAACAGTACGTCCCGTTAAGTGGTCGCAACCACCCCGGCGGTCGCTGTTGTCCCTGGTGGTGCCGGTCTATAACGAGCGTGCTGTCTTGCCGGCATGTGTGGCGCGTCTCAGTGCGGTGATCGCGACCATGCAGGTCCATTGCGAACTCGTCTTCGTCGATGACGGCAGCACCGACGGCAGCGCGGAATGGCTGAGAAGCTGTAACGCCCCGAATTGCGAGATCAGGACGGTTATTCTCAGCCGGAATTTTGGCAAGGAGGCGGCCATGACCGCGGGTATCGATATCGCGCGCGGGGATGCCGTGATTGTGTTGGACGCCGATTTGCAGGATCCACCGGAACTGATTCCCGCAATGGTGAGCCGCTGGCAGGAAGGCGCTGACGTGGTCGTGATGAAACGCCGTTCCCGGGCCGGCGAGACCTGGTTCAAGCGGGCCAGCGCCCGGGCGTTCTACTGGTTATTGAACCGCATCAGCGACAACGAAATCCCGGAGAATGTGGGAGATTTTCGCCTGCTGAGCCGCCGCGCCATAGACGCCTTGAGGCGCCTGCCGGAACGTAACCGCTATATGAAGGGGCTGTTTGCCTGGGTCGGCATGGACACCTGCGTGATCGAATACGACCGCGCCCCCCGGGCCGCGGGCCGCTCGAAGTGGGGTTTCCTCGCCCTGTTGCGGCTGGCGCTGGACGGCGTCAGCTCTTTTTCCATCGCCACTCTCAGACTCGCTACCCTGCTCGGGCTGGTCGCGGCATCGCTGGGGGGGCTGTTGGGGGGCTGGGTTGTCTATAAGACCCTGGTGTTTGGCGAGGCGATCCAAGGTTATCCGTCCATCATGGCAACCCTGACCTTTCTCGGCGGTATTCAGTTATTGGTGATCGGCATTCTGGGGGAATACGTGGGCAAGACCTATCTGGAAACTAAGGCGCGGCCCATCTACCTGATCAAGGATATCGTTGTGGCCGACGCGGCGAAGGCGGTGGAAAGGGGGGAGCATGCCCGGCAGAATTAATCTGCTCTGGTCTGGCATCCTGCTTATTGTGGGCGCTCGCCTGGTCGCCATGATATGGGTGCCGTTGATGGATACCAGTGAACCCCGCTACGCGGAGATCGCGCGGATCATGATGGAAACGGGCGATTGGATTACCCCCTATTTCAACTATGGCGAACCCTTCTGGGGCAAGCCGCCGCTGGCATTCTGGGCGACCGCTCTGTCGTTCAAGCTGTTCGGTGTCACTGAATTTGCCGCCCGCCTGCCATCCCTGTTGGTGACCCTGGCGCTGATGGCGCTGCTGTATGGGCTGGCCAAACGGCTGTTGCCGCCCCGCGCGGCGCCGCTGCCACTGTTGATCTATGCCGGCATGGCGTTGAGTTTCATCGCCGCGGGCGCCGTGCTCACCGATCCCTTCCTGGCCTTCGGCATGACGCTGTCCATGACAGCCTTCTACCGGGTGGTACTGGACGGGGAAACGCCGCCACGCTATTGGCCGACGCTGTTTTTTGTCGGCCTGGCCGTCGGCCTGCTGGCCAAGGGGCCGCTGGCCATGGTGCTCACCTTCGGGCCATTGACGCTCTGGGCGCTGCTGCAGCGCAAGATCGGCGCGGTAGTGGCCGCGTTCCGCTGGGGGCGGGGCCTGGCGATTACGCTCCTGATCGCACTGCCCTGGTACCTTGTCGCTGAGATGAAGACGCCGGGCTTTATCGATTATTTCATCGTCGGCGAGCATGTCCGGCGCTTCCTGGAGCCGGGTTGGGCCGGCGACCTCTATGGCTCGGCCCATCGCCGCCCGCGCGGCACCATCTGGCTGTACGCGCTGCTGGCGGCCTTTCCCTGGAGTCTGCTCCTGCTGGCGGCATTGGCCGGGCGGGCCGC
>JASBUE010000012.1 GCA_030148045.1 Candidatus Tenderia sp. | reverse complement strand
GTGGCCTTTGTCGCGTTTCACACCGGCGCCATCGTGCGCCACAATATCCTCTGCGCCGAGCCGGTGTTGGCGGCGGGCGGCCAGCGTATGCCCCTCATGTTCGAACGGCTGTCGGACGCGGCGCTGGTCCTGGCCTATGTGGTGTCGGTCTGTCTGTACATTCACATCCTGAGCGCCTTCGTGCTCGGGCCTTTCGACCTGGATTCGGCCTTCAACAAGAGCCTGCTCACCACGCTGGTGATAGGACTGATCACGGTTATCGGTATCATGGGTGGCTTGAAGCCATTGGAACGGCTGGAACGGTGGGCGCTTTATGCGACCTTTGTGATGCTGGCCCTGCTGCTGATCTGCTTTGCCCTCCATGATCTCAATGCGTTTCTGGACAGCGGACGTTTCCCGCTGCCGGAACTGCCGCAGCGCACCGGCTGGGAAATGGTGAGCATCGTGGCCGGTACCCTGATTGTGGTGCAGGGCTTCGAAACCCCGCGTTATCTGGGCCGCCGTTTCGATACCGGGACGCGGATTCGCGCCTCGCGCTGGTCGCAGTACATCTCCCTCTCGATCTATGTTGCCTTCGTCGCCCTGGCATTGCCCATCGTGCCGGTACTGAACGGCCAATATGCCGACAACAGCCTGATCCGACTGGCTGCGGCCGTCTCGGTGCTGCTGGCGATGCCGTTGATCCTTGCCGCCGGCCTGTCGCAGTTTTCCGCCGCGGTGGCGGATACCCTGGCGGCGGCGGGCAATCTTGAAGAGGTCACACGAGGGCATATCAGCGAGCGCCGGGGGTATCTTCTCGTCGGTGTTTCGGCCATGCTGCTCGCCTGGACCGGTTCAACCTTTACAATCATTGCGCTGGCGTCGCGGGCCTTTGCGTTGTACTACCTGTTGCAATGTCTGGTAGCGTTATCCGTGTGCAGGAACCTGCGCGAGCGGCTGCGATTCTTTCTGGTGGCGCTAGCGTTGGGGTTTGTCCTGCTGTTCGCCGTTCCGGCCGGCTGAACGATGTTGCTGCGAAGCATTTTGACGCGCCAATGTGTTCACCTATCCCGTGCCGGGGCCGGGCCTGGCGATGGGCGCCTTTTTTTACGGTGAGCGGATCGGCATGATGACGGTATTGGGCGTGTTGTTGACGGTGGCGGCGCCGGCGCGGGTCAACGCCGGGGCCGGTACGCGATAGTTCAGGATGGCAATTGATGATGACACAAGGTATGAATGATTGTAGACAGGATATGAAGTATTCATTTCAGTACGGGCGGGCGCGCACATGGCGTATCTGAGCCGCTTTATTCGCATCAGCTGGGCGCTGTGGGCATACCTGTTGTGGTGGGGCCTGGTCCGTCTGCACTGGGTGCATCCCAAGCTTTCTCCGGCGCGCAAGTTCGCCGCGACGCTGGCGGGGCTGGGCACGACGTTCATCAAGCTGGGGCAGGGGCTGAGCCTGCGCCGCGACCTGTTGCCGGACGACTATATCGAGGCCCTGCAGACCCTGCAGGACCGGGTGGCGCCGTTCGACGGCAAGGTGGCCGAGCTGGAGATCGAGCGGGCGCTGGGTGCGCCGCTGCATGAACTGTTCGCCGAGTTCGACGCACAGGCGCTGGCCGCGGCCTCCATCGCCCAGGTTCACCGGGCCCGCCTCCACGACGGCCGGGAGGTCGTGGTCAAGGTGCGCCGCCCGGCCATCAAGTCGCAAGTGGCGCGCGACATGCGCCTGCTGAAACTCGCGGTCCGGCTGCTCGCGGCGCTGGTGCCGCGGCTGCGCCAGTTCCAGCCGCTCGCCATCATCGAGGAGATCGATACCGGACTGCAAAGCGAGATGGACTTCCGGCGCGAGGCGCGCAACGTCAAGCGTTTCGTGCAGATGTTCAAGGATTCGCAGACCATCTATGTCCCCGCCATCGTGGACGATCTCTACACCGAGGCGGTGCTGGTGCAGATACGCAGCGGCGGGCGCCGCATCGATGATCCGGCGCTCAGGGAGCACGGCCCGGCGCTGGCGCAGGCGCTGGTGGATGCCTATCTGAAACAGTTTTTTCTGTATGGCCTGTTTCACGGCGATCCCCACCCCGGCAACCTGTTCGTCATGGACGACGGGCGTATCTGCCTGCACGACTTCGGCCTGGTGGGATTTCTCGATCAGCGCAGTCGAAAAAACCTCGCCGCCGCCATGCAGGCCTTCGTGCAGCGCGACAGCGGCTGGCTGCTGGACGCCTACCAGGATTTGGGGTTGGTCGCCGGCGACCTGGAGCGCGCCGAATTCGTGCGCGGTATGGAAGAGCTGCTGGAAGACTATGCCGCGCTGCCCATGAAGGACTGGTCGTTCGGCGAGGCGTTTATCGCCATGATGCGCCTGGGGCGGGGGCGCAACGTCCGGGTGCCACATAACCTGCTGGTCTACCTGCGGGCGTCCGTGCTCACCGAGTCGGCGGTGCGGGTCCTGGACAGCGAATTCAACGTCGTGCAGGGCTTGACGGCGGGCGAGCGGCAGATCCGGGACGCCATCGCATCACAAGCCTCGGAGGCCATGAAGACACGTTTGAAGTACGAGGCGGCCGAGGCGTTCCAGGAATTGCCCCAGACCCTTGCGGAAGGGGTGCGCCGGCTGCGCCGGGAAGGGTTCCAGTGGCGCTTGCAGCACCGCGGCCTGGAGGATCTCGAGTCCCATCTCGACCGCAGCAGCAACCGCTTGGCGCTGGCGCTGGTGTCCCTCGGCCTGTACATCGCCGCGTCGCTGCTCATGCAATTTGAATTAGGGCCCCGTCTGGCGGGTATCCCGTTGCCTGCGTTGATAGGATATGGTTTGGCATTCTGGTTTACGATTCGATTGGTGCGCGGCATCTCGCGCTCGGGACGATTATAGGAGGGGCACCATGAAACAAAGCGATCAAGTGGAATGTCCGGTGTGCGGCATGCGGGTGGGCAGGCATGACCTCGAGATCAGTTACCAGCAGATGAACTTCGCCTTCTGCTCCGAGCAGTGCCGGGCGCGCTTCCTCGCCCACCCCCATCTCTATATCGGCTATCCAGGCCAGCCGGCGCCCAAGCAGACCGGCCAGGTGGCGCTCAAGCGCAGGCGCCTGCAGCTTCAGCAGCCGCTGTCCTCCGAGGGGGAGGTGCTGGTCGGCGAGCTGCTGCGCGACCTGATGGGCATCAGCGCCGTCACGGTCAGCGGCGATACGATCGAAATCACGTACGACCTGCTCCAGGTGAGCCTGGAGGAGCTGGAGCGCGCCATCACCGCCGCCGGCGCCCGCCTGGGGGAGGGGTGGCCGGAGCGTTTGCGCCGTGCCCTGATCCACGCCAGCGAGGAATCGGAAATCGAAGCCCGTGCAGCCACGCCGCCCCATCACTATCTTCCCTGACACGGAGTCCACCGGTTTTTCCTGTGTGCCGCGGCTGCAGCCGGGCGAGGACCGGTTTACCCTGTACACGGAAGGCGATGAACTGGTGGAGGCCATGTTGGCGGCGATCCGCGTCGCCGGCCGGCGGATCTGCCTCGAGACCTATATCTTCGCCGCCGACGCCGTCGGCCGCCGTTTTGCCGCGGCCCTGGCCGAGCGCGCGGAGGCCGGGGTGGAGGTGCACCTGATGGTGGATGCGCTGGGTTCCTTTCTGCTTTTCCCCCGGCGTGTGGAACGATCCCTGCGCGACAGCGGCGTCAGGGTAAGGCGTTTTCACCGCTGGCAATGGCGCGAGCCTTTGCGCTACAACCGGCGCGACCACCGCAAGCTGTTGGTGGTGGATGGCGCGGATGCCTTCCTCGGCGGATTCAATATTCACCGCTATGGCTCCCGCAGTGCCTACGGCGAAGGGCGCTGGCGCGATACCCACGTGCGGATCACGGGTGACCTGGCCGCCCAGGCCGAGGGGCTGTTCGACGCCTTCTGGAGCGGCGACCGCCATGAGCAGCCGCAGGAGACGCCGGGGGCGGGCAGTGTCGTGCTCTCCAATCACACCCGCGCCTGCCGCCAGCGCCTGAGTTGCATATTGGTGGCGATGTTTGCCGAGGCGCGCGAGTCCCTGTTCCTGACGACGCCCTATTTCGTGCCCGACCACCGGCTCCGGCGGGGGCTGCGGGAGGCGGCGGGTCGCGGTGTGGATGTGCGCTTGTTGATTCCCCGCATCAGCGACGTGCGCCTGGCGCGCTGGGCCGCCAGCGCGTTATACGGCGAGCTGCTCGATGCCGGTGTCCGGGTGTTCGAATACCTGCCGCGCCTGCTCCACGCCAAGACCGTGGTGGCGGATGGAAATTTCGCTTTGCTGGGCACGGCGAACCTGGACTACCGCAGTCTCTTTTTGAACTATGAGTTGATGCTGGCAAGCCGCGATGCGGTGCTCTGCGCCGCGCTGCGGAAGCAGTTTGAGGCCGATCTGGCGGTAGCCGCCGAGGTGCGGCTGGAGCACTGGCGCCGCCGCCGCTGGCTGACACGCCTCGGCGAGGGCATGGCCTGGGGGGTAAGACGATGGTTATAGGGAGGGATACGGTGCCGCAATCACCTGGACGCATAGGGTACCGGCGGCTTTGCGGCCCCGGCCGGTGCGGGGTGGCGCCATGACGGACAGCGTGCGCACCGGCCCGGGGCGGCCTTTCCCTCTCGGGGCATGGCCCGCCGGTGATGGCGTCAACTTCGCCCTGTTCAGCCGTCATGCCGATGGGGTGAGCCTGCTGCTCTACGCCGACGCCACCGCGGCGCGGCCCTCCCAGCGCATCGAGCTGGATCCGGCCCGCCACCGTGACGGCGATATCTGGCACATCTGGGTGGCGGATATCCGCCCCGGGATGGCCTATGCTTACCGGATGGACGGTCCCTATGAGCCGCGCCAGGGGCTGCGTTACAACCCGCAGCGCGTCGTGATCGATCCTTGTGCCGTGGCGCTGAGCGGTGTCTCGTCCTGGGATTTCGCCCGGGCGCGGGGGTATGACCCGAGCGTCGATGACGACGCTGGCCGTCCCGCCGGCGACGACAACGAGGGTCATACGGCACGCGGCCTGATCGTCGACAACGGTTTCGACTGGCAGGGCGACCGGCCCCTCAGACATCCCTGGTCGCAGACCATTCTCTACGAGGTCCACGTGCGGGGCTTTACCGCCCATCCCTCCGCGGCCGTGCAGCATCCGGGGACGTACCGCGGCCTGATGGAAAAGATCCCGTACCTGCAGGAACTGGGCGTTACCGCCGTCGAGTTGCTGCCGGTCCACGAATTCAACGAGAACGAGCTGGCGCGCATCAATCCGCTCACCGGCGGGCGGCTGCGCAACTACTGGGGTTACAGCACGGTCGGCTTTTTCGCCCCCAAGGAAAGCTATGCCGCGCAGGCGGGGGCGCAGCTGACCGAGTTCAAGGAGATGGTGCGCGCCCTGCACCGGGCAGGCATCGAGGTCATCCTGGACGTGGTCTTCAACCACACCGCCGAGGGTAATGAGTATGGCCCCACGCTGAGCTTCCGCGGCATCGACAATCCTATCTACTACCTGCTGGAAGACGAGCCGCGTTATTACAAAAATTACACGGGTTGCGGCAATACCTTCAACTGCAATCACCCCGTGGTACGGGATTTCGTCCTCGATTGCCTGCGTTACTGGGCCGCCGAGATGCACGTGGACGGTTTTCGCTTCGATCTCGCCTCGGTACTGGGGCGCGACGAGGCGGGCAATCTGGCCTACAACCCGCCCTTACTGGAACGCATCGCCGAGGATCCCATCCTGCGCGACGTCAAGCTCATCGCCGAGGCCTGGGATGCGGGCGGCGCCTGGCAGGTGGGGCGTTTCGCCGGGCAGCGCTGGTCGGAATGGAACTGCCATTTCCGCGATCAGGTGCGCCGTTTCTGGCGCGGCGACCCCGGCATGCGCGGCGGGCTGGCGCACCGTCTCTGCGGCAGCGCCGATCTCTATCAGTCGAGCGGCAAGCAGCCGCTCAACAGCATCAATTTCATCACTTGCCATGACGGCTTCACCCTCAATGACCTTGTGAGCTACGCGGAAAAACACACTGAGGCCAACGTCGAGGACAACCGCGACGGCAGCGATAGCAACTGGAGCGCCAACTACGGCAGCGAGGGCGAAACGGATGACCCGCTGATCAAGGCCTTGCGGCTGCGGCAGCTCAAGAATTTCATCGCCACACTCATGCTCTCCCGTGGTGTCCCGATGCTGTCGGGCGGCGACGAATTTCGCCGCAGCCAGCGCGGTAACAACAACGCCTATTGTCAGGACAACGAACTGTCCTGGTATGACTGGTCTCTGGCGCGGCGCAACGGCGGGTTGCTGCGCTTCAGCCGCGAGCTGATCGCCCTGCGCAAGCGCCACCCGGTGCTCAGTGCCGAGTATTTCTATACGGCGGAAGAGATCACCTGGTTCGACCCCGAGGGCGCCGATCCCGATTGGCATAGTGAGGCCCGTACCCTGGGCTGCATACTTCATGGCGGGCGCTTCGAAGACGCGCGGTTGTGCCTGCTGTTCAATGCGGAGCCGCACGCCGTGGAGTTCCGCCTGCCCGGCGGGCGCTCCGGCCGGCCCTGGCGGCGGGTGGTGGACACCGCCGCGGCGGCACCCTATGATGTGAGAAGCCGGGATTTCCCGGCGCTCGCTGGACAACAGCGGCTGGCGCTGCGGGAACGCGCGCTCGTGGTGTTGATGAGTTGAGCCCGACAGCGAAGGAGAAGGAAGAACAATGAAGAAAAGCTGGCTCTGGACACCGGCGGCCCTGGTCGCCTTGGCGGGACTGTCCTACGTGCTCTACCAGACCCTGCAGCCGCCGCCCTTGCCGCCGGGGCTGCTCTACGGCAACGGCCATATCGAGGGCACCGAGGTGGTGGTGAGCGCCGAGGTGACCGGCACCGTGGTGGAAAACCGCCTGGTCGAGGGCGACGCGGTAACGCGGGGTGATCTGCTGGTGCGCCTGGACGAGGCGGAATTGCGCACCCGCCTGGAACAGGCCAGGGCGCAGGCGGCCGCCATCGAGCGCGGCGCGGCCACCCTCAGGCAGCAGCTCGCGACCTGGCGCCATCATCGCGCCACTGCCGAAGCGGACCTGACCCGCTTCCGGGAACTGCGTCAGCGCGGCACGGTGACGCCGCAGCAGCTCAATCAGGCGGAAGACCGCTTTCGCGAGGCCCAGGGCCGGGTCAGTGCGTTGGAGGCGCAGATCGCCGAGG
>JASBUE010000028.1 GCA_030148045.1 Candidatus Tenderia sp. | reverse complement strand
AACTTCTTGTTCTTGATGGTGTAATCGAAGGCTTCCATCGAAGCGACCTCACGATCACCGAGCCACTCGCGCAACTTGGGGAACTGCCCCAGCCAGGCGTAGTGGTTTTCTTTGGTGGCACTGGGCACTTCGGTGGCCAGGTTCTGCCACATTGGCTTGGCGTCACGAAAGCCCTGGTTAAAGGCGGCGTTATACGCCTTGAACAGGTCGCTGAGGTTGGATTGATTGATGATCACGTCATGTTCTCCTTATTTGAACCAGACCCAGACGCCGTCGGCATCCACGTCCACGATTTCACCCGCTGCCGAGCGGGTCGCGGTGCCATCGGTCGCAGCCACGGTCTGGTCGTCAACGATATAGGCCGTGCCGGTGATATTGGCCCGGGTAATGGAGCCGTCATTGGCGTACTGGAAGATGCCCCGGCGTACCCGGATGCTCACCGCTCCGTCGACACCGGCGGTGTTGTCCACCTGCTCCTCGGCACGACCGCGCGCGAGCAGCCCCACGGCGGTGGCGCCGGGCTCGGCGTAGCCCGTGGCGCTGAGCACGACGATGGCGCCAGCGAAAATCTTCTTGCCTGCCGCAACAGGCTCATCGAGGTATTCCCCGGTACGCACCCGGGTACCCCGGTCTTTGGTCAGCGCAACCATTACTCAGCCTCCTCGGCGTTTGCCTTGATGTAGTCCTCGGGCGCAATGCCCGTCGCCTTGCAGATGGCGAGCTGGGCATCGGTCAGTTTGCCGCCACCGCCACCCTGGCCCTTGTCAGCCGGTGCCTGGCCGCCGGTCTGCGTGCCCTTGAGCGCGGCGATGGCCGGCGTCTTTTCCAGGTAGCCCTTGAGCGCAGCGATGTCCTTGTTGCCCAGCTCGGTGGCCCAGGCCTCCTGTGCGCTGAGCAGTTTCCCGCACGCCAGCCCGCCCCGGACCAGCTCGGCCACCTCACGGGTGGTGACATCACCGCGCAGCGCGGCCATCTCACCCTTGAGGGCCTCGAACTGCGCCAGCGGGACGTACTGGGCCGGATCGGGTTTTCCACTCTCGGGCTGGGCGGCCTTGAGCGCGGCAATCTGGCCGGTCAGTCCCTCCACCTGCTCGGCGCGCGCCTTGAGGGCAGTCAGGGTGGTCTGGATGTCGTCGTCGGTAGCCGTCGCCGACAGGCCGAGCAATGCAATCAGTTGTTCACGGTTCACGGTGTCCTCCTCGCGAGGGTTGAGGTCAAACTTGGCGGCCGCCTGCACGGCGAGACCATCGAGGCCATCAATGGCCGCGTAGTTCACCAGGGCGGCCATGACCACCAGCAACACATCACCGGTGGCAGGGTCGAAGTACAAAACGGGGGAGAGATAGCGGTACTCTTCGGCTTCGATGGCGGCCTTGGCCGCAGCGGTCCAGCGCACGCCCGTGGCGTACAGGCCGTCGCCTTCGCGCCACTGCATGTTCGCGGCGCTCCACCAGCCCGCTGCCGGGGCGGGTTGGCCGTTTTCTTTTGTGTAGAGGGTTTGGTGCTCGTAGTCGATCAGAAAGTCATCGGCCTGCAGCTGGGCGCGGGCGATGATGCGCCCGGCCAGTTCCGCGTCGATGTACCAGCCCGTGGGCACCTCACTCGGGCGCCCGTCACGGGCCCGAAAATGCCCCGCCGGTGTCAGCTTGATTTCAGACGGCGCCACCCCGCCGAGGTCGACCGAGCACACCGCCACCGCCACACTCGCGCCAGAGGGCATCAGTTGACGCACCGCCCGAGAGGATAAACCCGCCTTGAGTGCGGGTGGCTTCATGTTGGGAATACCATACATGAGCCCAGCTTACGGGGTGGGGAGATCGGAGTGGCGGGGGAACCGGTTCCGGGTGACGCGCAGGGATGCGCTAATGTCGCGGCAGGCAGGACGCCGTGAGCGGCAGCTTATACGCTAGCAGAGAGCAGGCGTGGCGGTAAAGCGGGGAGAAAGGTTCATCGTGACTTGCAACTCGATTGTGTTTTTATTAAACCTCACCATCTCAAGGTATCAGAGGCAGGATGCTGAATGTCTCTTTGCGATTCCCGCATCTCTTTCCTGAATTCTGTTTCAAAGTAAACAACATCCTTTGGCGACCTCGTGACTAATAAGGAAGTATACACAGCATTAAGATCAGACCATGCAAAACACATGGAATAATGAGCTGATGTCAACTTCTTATAATAACGGTGCCAATGATTCTTTGGGCATGGTGCCATAGGGTCAAGTTTCTGATAATCGGATCTCCATTCGCGCATCTTGGCCACATATTCATTTGCTGACAATTTCTTCGACATGAAGTTGTTCGTATTATTTTTGAGATGGCTATATAGCCGTTGTGTGGATTGGTAAAACCAAGGTAAATCAACAGATGGAGTAATATTTTTTTCGGCCCATGTTGGCGACATAGCGATAAGCAAGCACAGGCCGATGAAAACGTTCATATTCATGGTTGGATTCCAGTTTTTATTTTGAAGAGTTCCCAGAATGCGGGATGCATGCGCCGGTTGCCGGCTTCCCATTCTTGCCAGCCACGCAATGTACAATGGATAAGAGCGGCGGCAGCCTTCTGTGACAATACTGCTGCTGATCATGCGGCGCGTATGTCATCTGGTGCCGGGTTTCGCGCCGGGCTCGGAGCCCGGCCGCGATTTGGGTGAGCCACCATAATCAAAGAGAGGCCAGGTCACCATCGAGCGCAATGCGGATATCACCGAAGTCGATAACACTCAGACTGCGGCGGGGTTCTCCCTTGCCCAACTGAACGTTAGACCAGGAAACGAAACGCATGCCTGCGATCTCCCCCTCCTTCATTGTACTGCGTTCACGCCACCGAGCCGATGAGTCGATAAATTCCTCAATTGTTTCGTGAGTTTCTGATGCACCCCACATCCACTCTCCTCCCTGATACTCCGGATTGTAAATATCATGCACACGGGTGGCAGCGGCAAATGCAGCGAGCTTTTCTGTCATAGTCATAACGTATCTCCAGCCCCTGAATCCCCGAGGCGCGGGTTAGTGTGTGGTCGTTAAATATAAATATACACGCAATGCGTGCATTGTCAACATTTCAAGCAAAATACACGGTAACCCGCCATCAGACGGGCAACGATAGCCCTTAAACCGCGTTTAATTCGCCCGTCAGACGTTTAACGGCATCGAACGAGTCCGTGTGTAGCGCTCTGTCCCTCTCAGGGCGTCTGTGGGGCGCTCAGGGCGTAGTCGGCGATCACCGGCTCAGGGCCGCTTCCAGGTGCTGGTTCAGGATGGCCAGTACCTCGGCCCGGTCGGCGGCGGACAGCCCGAGGAAGGGGCGCGCCGGGATGTCCG
>JASBUE010000003.1 GCA_030148045.1 Candidatus Tenderia sp. | reverse complement strand
GCTCGGCGGGCCGGCCATGCTGATCGGTCTTGGCGGCGGGGCGGCCTCCAGCGTCGCGACCGGATCGAGCCATGAGGATCTGGATTTTGCCTCGGTGCAGCGCGGCAACCCCGAGATGCAGCGCCGTGCCCAGGAGGTCATCAACCAGTGCTGGGCCCTGGGCGACGCCAACCCCGTGGTCTCCATTCACGACGTCGGCGCCGGCGGGATTTCCAACGCCTTCCCCGAGCTCGTCAATGATGCCGGCCGGGGTGGGCATTTTCAGTTGCGCGCCGTGCCCAACGAGGAACCGGGCATGTCGCCCATGGAGATCTGGTCCAATGAGGCCCAGGAGCGTTACGTGCTGGCCGTCGCCCCGGCGGACATGGAGCGCTTCGCCGCCCTCTGCGAGCGCGAGCGCGCGCCCTTCGCCGTCATCGGCGAGGCCACCGAGGAGCGGCAGCTGATCGTCGGCGACGGCTATTTCGACAATACTCCCGTCGACATGCCCATAGAGGTGCTGCTGGGCAAACCGCCCAAGATGCTGCGCGAGGCGCACCACAAGCCATTCCACAAGTCCGACTTCGACACCGCGAAGATCGATATCAGAGAGGCCGCCTATCGCCTGCTGCGCCTGCCCACCGTGGCCAGCAAGAGCTTTCTCATCACCATCGGCGACCGCAGCGTCACCGGCCTGGTGGCGCGCGACCAGTGCGTCGGCCCCTGGCAGGTGCCGGTGGCCGATGTGGCGGTCACCGCTACCAGTTTCGACGGCTACAGCGGCGAGGCCATGGCCATGGGCGAGCGTACCCCGATTGCGCTGGTGGATCACGCCGCTTCGGCGCGTATGGCGGTGGGCGAGGCGCTGACCAACCTGGCGGCGGCGCGTATCACCGATCTCGGCCGCGTGGTGCTGTCGGCCAACTGGATGGCCCCGGCGGGCCACCCGGGCGAGGACGCCGGGCTCTATGAGGCGGTCAGGGCGGTGGGTATGGCGCTGTGCCCGGCCCTGGGCATCGCCATTCCGGTGGGCAAGGACTCTATGTCCATGAAGACCGTGTGGAGTGAAAACGGCGAGCAGAAGAGCGTCACCGCGCCTCTGTCGCTGATCATCTCCGCCTTCGCGCCGGTAAGCGATATCCGCGGCACCCTGACGCCGGAACTGCGCCGCGACCGGGGTGACAGCGACCTGATCCTGATCGACCTGGGCCGGGGCCGCAACCGCATGGCCGGCTCCTGCCTGGCCCAGGCCTACAAGCAGGTGGGCCACCACGCCCCGGACGTGGACGACGCCGGCATGCTGAAGGGCTTTTTCAATACCATCCAGAGCCTCAACCGGCAGGGGTTGTTGCTGGCCTATCACGACCGCTCCGACGGCGGCCTGTTCACCACGATCACCGAGATGGCCTTCGCCGGCCATACCGGTGTCAGCGTGAAACTGGATGGCTTGGGTGCGGACCCCGTCGCCACCCTGTTCAACGAAGAGCTGGGGGCGGTGATCCAGGTGCGTCACAGCGATACCGATGCGGTGCTGCAGGCGCTGCACAACGCCGGTCTGGGCCATTACAGCCATTTGATCGGTGAATTGAACGATAGGGACGTGGTCGAGTTCAGTTTCGAGCACCGTGCCGTGCTGGGCGAGTCCCGGGTCGATCTGCAGCGCGCCTGGTCCGAGACCAGCTACCACATCCAATCATTGCGCGATAACTCCGACTGCGCCCGACAGGAATTCGACCGCCTGCTCGACGCCGACGATCCCGGCATCCGGCCGCATCTTGGCTTCGATCAGGCGGAGGACGTGGCGGCGCCCTTCATCCCCTCCGGTGTGCGGCCGCGCCTGGCGGTGCTGCGCGAGCAGGGCGTCAACGGCCAG
>JASBUE010000002.1 GCA_030148045.1 Candidatus Tenderia sp. | reverse complement strand
GGGGATAGGGGGGATTTAACAACCCCACGACTTCCGCAAACCACCTCACCTATCCCGGAATGAATCCTCATTCTCATCCGTGGTCGGCAGTTCTTCGCCGGGAATACGATGGGATTCAGAGGCCCATTCCCCCAGATCAATCAGCTTGCAGCGTTCGTTGCAGAAGGGGCGCCACTTGGATGCCGCACTCCATTCCACCTCCTTGCCGCAGCTGGGGCAGTTTACGGTGGTGGGTGTTTCGTTCATAGCATGCAGCAGGTGAGCTTGAAGGGGATGTCCTGATCGGCTTGGGTCGGCCGGTCGTTGAAGCCGGTTTGCATGAAGCGGATGGTAAAGCGGTGTTTGCCGCCGCTGATCTCGGCAAAGTAGAGGGTCTCGCCATTGAGCGTCACGCGGATCATCTGGCAGGCGTTGTTGGGGTCAAGTGATTTTTGGAAGAAGCCCGCTTCGGCGGTTTCCCGGCTGGTCTGGGCGCTGTCTCGGATGAGGCGCAGAATCAGGTTGACCGATTGCTGAATCGGTTCGAAGGGCTTCATCCACTGCTGCATGTCCAGCATGCGTTTTTCTTCCGGGCGCGACAGCCAGAAGTGGTAGGCCGGCAGGTCGAAATCACAGGCACCGCCGGCGATATGATAGCGTTGCTTGATGCCACCGAGAAATTCGTTGTGGCGGATATCCATGTCCTGGGCCTTGAGACCGTGGAGCCGGTCGATAAGAAGGTCCATTTCGTCGAGCACGCCTGCCAGCCGGTGTTTGTCCACCTGGGGGTTTTCCGCCAGTTTTTCCAGGAACAGGGCCTGGCGCTCCAGCTCCTTCATGAGCTCGGTTTTGAGATCGGATCGGCCGAAGACATTGACGATGTCGAACAAGGTGTTGACGGCGGCGCGGTTGTCCCATGTGCTGTGGCGGTAGATGTGGGCATTGGCCTGCTCGAACAGAAATTCCAGCCGCAGCAGGGTGCGGATTCGCTCATTCAGTGGTTGTTCGTAGGTCACTTGTTCAGGCACAGACTGATATCGCCCATAGGGTTCCACGGATTGTCTTTGATGCTTCGGCTGCATGACTGTTGCGGGATGCTCGCTCACGTTGGTCTTTCATTTTTAAGGAGTGATGCGTAAACACAGTAGTTTACGCGAACATCTTCACCTGTAAACACGCCGCCCGCGCCTAGGCGGTGAAGCCGGTCATTTCCCTTGAAATTTATCCAGTTTCGCCAATTCGGAATAGCGGCAGTGTAAATCAATCACTTGAGCGCGAAGATGGGCCGGGTCCGAGTCATTGTGGATGATGTCGTCGGCGTGGGCCAGGCGAGTCTCGCGGTCGAGCTGGGCGGCGAAGACCGCATCGATCTGTGGCTCATCCAGCCCATCGCGTTGTTTGAGCCGTTCCCGGCGCAGCGGCTCCGGGGCGTCGACCACGAGGATGCGGTCCATCATGCCGGTCTGTTTTGTCTCGATGAGCAGGGGAATGGCGAAGATGCAATAGGGGGCCTGGAGGTCGGCAGCTTGGTCGAGCATTGCCTGGCGGATGGCGGGATGGAGGATGGCCTCCAGTTGTTTCCGTTTAACGGGATCGGCGAAGATAAGGGCGCGCAGTCGGGGGCGATCCAGTTGGCCGTCGGCGGTGAGTATTTGTTTACCAAAGGCGCTGCGAACCTGCACCAGGGCGGGTTGACCGGGCTGGACCACCTGGCGCGCGATGACGTCGGCGTCGATGACCGGGACGTCGAGTTCGGAGAAGAGCGCGCAGACAGCGGATTTGCCGCTGCCGATGCCACCGGTAAGGCCGATGTTCAACATACTTGAGAGTGTGGCTGGAAACGGGGCGTGGTGCAAGCTAGCCCAGTCCGCTGAAGCGCAGATAGGCGCCGGTCAGATCCTCGCCCCAGTAAAAGGCAACCAGGCCGGCGATGGCGAGGTAAGGGCCGAAGGGAATGGGGATGCTGCGGTCACGGCCGCGCAGGGCGATCATGCCGATGCCGATGGCGGCGCCGACCAGCGACGAAAGCAGGATTACCGCCGGCAGCAGCTGCCAGCCCAGCCAGGCGCCGAGCATGGCGAGCAACTTGAAGTCGCCATAACCCATGCCCTCCTTGCCGGTGAGCAGCTTGAAACCCCAATAGACGCTCCAGAGGCTGAGATAGCCTGCGATGGCGCCGATCACCGCTGTTTCCAGGTCGGTGTATAGGCCGAAAAGATTCAGTCCCAGTCCAAGCCAGAGAAAAGGCAGGGTAATGCTGTCGGGCAACAGTTGATGATCGATGTCGATCATGATCAGGGGAATCAGGCTCCAGGTCAGCAGCAGGGCGCCGGCGGTCTCCCAGGAGAGACCGAAGCGCCAGGCGGCGAAGCCGGACAGCAGGGCGGTGACGGCCTCGATGACGGGATAGCGCAGTGAGATCCTGGCGCCGCAGCCGGCGCAGCGGCCTTTCAGGAACAGGTAACTGAGAATGGGGATGTTTTCCCGGGCGCGAATCTCGTGGCCGCAGTGAGGGCAGCGCGAATCGGGCTTGGCCAGGTTGAACGGTTCGGCGGCCTGCGCCGGCACATCCGGGTTTTCCAGCTCCGCGCACTGCCGGCGCCACTGCCGCTCCATCATGATGGGCAGGCGGTGGATGACCACATTCAGGAAGCTGCCGACGGCCGCCCCGAGGATGGCGACGGCGGTGATGAAAAAGGCGGGGTTGCCTTGGAGGTAATCGAAAACGGTCATCCCCGGCTTTGTCGCTTAGACCACTTCGCCCATCTTGAAGATGGGCAGGTACATCGCCACCACCAGACCACCGATGATGACGCCGAGAAAGGCCATGATCAGGGGCTCCATCAGGCTGCTGAGGCCGTCGACGGCGTTGTCGACCTCTTCCTCGTAAAAGTCGGCCACCTTGGCCAGCATGGCGTCGATGGATCCCGCCTCTTCACCGATGGCCACCAGCTGCACCACCATGTTGGGAAACAGCTGGCTCTGGCGCATGGATTGCTGCAGCGAGATACCGGTGGCGATCTCGTCGCGCATGCGCAGGATGGCGTTGGAATAGACCACATTGCCGGCGGCGCCGGCGACGGTGGTCATGGCCTCGACCAAGGGGACGCCGGCGGCGAACATGGTGGACAGGGTGCGGGCAAAGCGGGCGATGGTGGCCTTGCGGATGATTTCGCCGAAGATGGGGGCCTTCAGAATCGATCTGTCAAGGAAGTCGCGAAAGGACTGTGACTTTTTCTTGGCCTGAATAAATGTATAGACAATTGCAACTGCGCCGCCAATTACGATGTACCAATATTTCACCATGAAGTTGGACATATCGATGACCAGTTGGGTCATGGCCGGTAGGTCTGCGCCAAAACCCTTAAACAAAGCAGCGAACTGTGGAACTACAAAATACAACAGGATACCTGTAACGATAATGGCGGCAACAACTACAGCCGCGGGATAAAACAACGCCTTTTTGATCTTGCCCTTGATGGCCTCTATTTTTTCCTTATAGAGGGCTATCTTGTGCAACAAACTCTCCAGAATACCGGCCTGTTCACCCGCATTGACCAGGTTGCAGTACAGGCCATCGAACTGATTGGGGAACTTGGATAAAGCCTCCGCCAGGGAGTTGCCCCCTTCGATATCAGTCTTGATCTTCATTAACATTTCCTGCATGGCAGGATTTTCATGGCCACGGCCGACAATCTCGAAGGCCTGCACCAGCGGCACACCCGAACTCATCATGGTGGCCATCTGGCGGCTGAAGACTGCGATGTCTTTCGGAGTGATCTTCTTCTTTTTGGCGCCGCCGAACAAAGGTTTGGGTTTCTTCTTGACCTTGAGCGGGCTAATGCCCTGGCGGCGCAGTTCCGCCTTGACCAGCGTGGGCGAATTGCCGCGGATCTCGCCCTTGGCGCGATTGCCGCGCTTGTCCGTGCCTTCCCAGACAAAGGTGTTGAGTGAAGCCGCTTTTTCAGCCATACATTACTCCGTGATGACCCGGTTGATCTCTTCCAGGCTGGTGACACCCTGACGCACCTTTTCCAGCGCGGAATCATGCAGATCCGGGATGCCTTCCTTTCTGGCCTGGTCGGCGATATCGATTGCGTTACCGCCGGCCATGATGATTCTACCCATCTCCTCCGATATCGGCATCACCTGGTAGATACCGACGCGGCCTTTGTAGCCATCCGTGCATTGATCGCAGCCCACGGCCTTGTAGGTTTTCAACGTATCGACCTCATCCTCGCGGAATCCCTCCGCAATCAAGGTCTCTCTGGGTATATCGGCAGGTTCCTTACAATGTGTACAGAGGCGGCGCCCCAGGCGTTGGGCAATGATCAGCGTTACGGCCGAGGCGATGTTGAAGGGGGCGACCCCCATGTTCATCAAGCGCGACAGGGTCTGCGGCGCATCGTTGGTATGCAGGGTGGAGAGCACCATGTGACCGGTCTGGGCCGCCTTGATGGCGATTTCGGCGGTTTCCAGGTCACGGATTTCCCCCACCATGATGATGTCCGGGTCCTGGCGCAGGAATGATTTCAGGGCGGCGGCGAAGGTCAGGCCCACCTTGGGATTGACGTTGACCTGGTTGACGCCGGGCAGGTTGATTTCCGCCGGGTCCTAGGCGGTGGAGATGTTCCGCTCCGGGGTGTTGAGGATGTTGAGTCCCGTATAGAGGGAGACCGTTTTACCGCTACCCGTCGGGCCGGTGACCAGGATCATGCCATAGGGTTGGTGCAGGGCCTCCATGTAAAGGCGTTTCTGTTCCGGGTCGTAGCCCAGGGCATCGATCCCCAATTGCGCACTGGTGGGATCCAGAATACGCATTACGATCTTTTCGCCGAACAGGGTCGGGCAGGTGCTGACACGGAAATCGATGGCGCGGTTGTTGGACAGCTTCATCTTCATGCGCCCATCCTGCGGTACGCGTTTCTCGGAAATGTCCAGCCGCGACATGACCTTGATGCGGGCGGCCAGCTTGCCGGCCAGGTTGACGGGGGGTGCCGCCACCTCATGCAGCATGCCATCGACGCGGAATCTGACCCGGTAAGCCTTCTCGTAGGGCTCGAAATGGAGGTCGGAGGCTCCCTTGTTGATGGCATCGAGCAGCAACTTATTCACAAAACGGACAATGGGCGCGTCTTCGGTGTCCTTTTCGCTGACATCACCGCTGGCAGGCTCCTCATCGCCGCCGGAGATGTCGAGGTCTTCGAGGTCGGCGTCATCCAGCCCCTCCATGGCGGTGTCCATGGCCTCGAGCACCTTCTCGATGATCCTGGCGAGCTTGTCATCCTCGACGATGACCGCCTCGGTGCTGATGCCGGTGGCGAACTTGATCTCATCCAGCGCCTGGAGATTGGTTGGGTCCGACAAGGCAACGTAGAGCCGGTTGCCCCGTTTGGTGAGTGGCAGGGCGTTGTGCTTTCTGATCAGTTTCTCATCGATCAGGGCGCTGGCGGCCATTTCCATGTCCATGGCATCGAGGTCAAAGACGGGGGTGCCGAATTCGTTGGCGGCCGAGATGGCTATATCGCGCGCATCTAGTATCTTGTTGCCGACCAGGTGCCTAACCAGGGGGGTATTTTGGTTGGCAGCTTCTGAAGAGGCCTCATGAGCCTCTTCATTGCTCATGAGCGCGTCGTTGACGAGTCGCTGGGCCAGGCCTGAGAGTGTGTAAGAGTGCATTGAATTATGCGTAGATCAATCGTGAAAATATTAAAGGCTATTAGTGTTTTCGACCAATGGTGGGCATTCTTTAAAGAACGTGCTGAAGTAAGTAAGGGCGGGAGTAGGCAAGAGAATCCGATAATTTTACGGGATATAATTTGGGATCGGCTCTTGGTCGTCACTGGTTCATCGGCAATAAAAAAGCCCCTCAATGAGGGGCTTCTAGTATTAAATCGCCAGCGCCGGGGGTTATGCGCGGCAGTCGGCTGGAACATATTTGTTCAGAGCTGCGGCACTAATGGCGCAGGTCCATGTGACGCCGTTAGCAGCGCCCGCGGGGGTCATTATGATAGTGCCAGCATCAAGGGCCGCAACGTTTGTGCCTCGAATTGCGACAGTTATCACGCCATTAGCGCCAACTGTAACAGATTCCACATAAGTAGTTGCCAATGTGGCTGCGGCCTCAAGTCCTGCTGTCGAGTTGTTACCAGGGAATACGCCATCGGTTTGGTATGTTTCGGAGACGGCAGCTTTTGCAGCGCTAGCATAACCGATGACTTCAGCCATTTTGGCGCGGACCGTGTAATCCTGATAAGCAGGAATCGCCACCGCCGCCAAAATCCCAATGATCGCCACAACGATCATCAATTCAATCAATGTAAAACCCTGTTGTTTCTTCATTGCCTTTCTCCTCGTGCCTGAGTGGTCGTTTGTCGTTTAAGAACCAAGCGTGAACCGTTCTTCGGTATCCATATCGGTCTGAGTCTTTTCAGACTTTAATGTCTTGAGAACTTTTTGCCTCGGTAGGTATTTTGCACTTCCCGTGCCAAGTTTCGGTGAGGAGGGTTGTGATGTTCTTTTGGTACCCTTCCGTCCCTGGTTTAAATTTTATTATGTCATATTTTTTCAATTTGAATAGGGGGTTACACGCTTTCTTGTGGGTTGCCTTGAGGGGCTGCTTACGCGCTGCGGTTAAACAGGAGGATTGCTTGTTCGGTGGAAGGGGGTGACGGTTTTCGTCACTTTTTGACAACGGTTGACCGCCCCTAGTCAATGCCAAGCTTTTTCAGGCGATAGCGCAGTTGCCTGAATGAGATGCCGAGCAGTTTTGCGGCAGCGGTTTTGTTGTATTTGGTCTTTTTCAGGGCCTGTTGGATGGCTTCTTTTTGTCGGTTGTCCAGGTAGCTGTCCAATGGTTGTTCCGCCGGCGCTGGGGTTGGATCGCTGCTTTGTGCCGCGGCGGGTAGTTGCAGGTCTTCCTCTGTTATTGTCTCGCCTTCGCACAAGGTGAATGCACGTTCCAGGATATTTTCCAGTTCTCTCACATTGCCCGGGAAGGGATAGTGGATCAGGGCCTCCAGGGCTTCGTCCGAAAGCCTGGGTTTTTCCAGCCCGGCCTGGTGGGCGATTTTGGTGAGGAAATGATCGGCCAGTTGGGGGATGTCGTCCTTGCGTTCGTGCAGGCTGGGGACCTTCAGATCGATGACATTGATGCGGTAGAACAGGTCCTGGCGGAATTCGCCTTCCTCCACCAGTTGTTGCAGATTCTTGTGGGTGGCGCTGAGGATGCGCACGTCGACCGGGAGCTCCGTCTGGGCGCCGACGGGGCGGACCGATTTTTCCTGGATGGCGCGCAGCAGCTTGACCTGCATGTGCAGCGGCAGGTCGGCCACTTCGTCGAGGAACAGGGTGCCGCCGTCGGCGGCCTGGAACAGGCCGGCCTTGTCCGCGCCGGCGCCGGTGAAACTGCCCTTTTTGTGGCCGAAGAACTCGCTCTCCATCAGCGCCTCGGGGATGGCGCCGCAGTTGACGGGCACGAAGGGTGCGTCCGCCCGGGGCCCCTTGTCGTGGATCAGGCGGGCGACCAGTTCATTGCCGCTGCCAGAGGCGCCACTTATATATACAGGCGCCTGGCTGCGCGCCAGCTTGACGATCTTGTTGCGGATCCTGCGCATCTGTTCCGAGTCGCCCAGCAGGGTGTCGCGGCTGCGGCGCTCCATCTGGCCGGTTTGGCCGTGCCTGAGTTTGAGCGCGGTGGTGGCCAGGTTGCGCAGCATCTGCAGATCGACGGGCTTGGAGACGAAGTCGTAGGCGCCGCTCTTGAGGGCGGCGATGGCGGCGTCCATGTTGCCGTGGGCGGTGATCATGGCCACCGGGGTGTCGGGGTAATGCAGCTGGATATGTTTGATCAGGCCGAGTCCGTCGCCGTCGGGCAGTTTCATGTCGGTGAAGCAGAGGTCGTATTCGTTACAGGCCAGCTGTTTTTTCGCCTCATCGAGATTGGCGGCGCTATGGACGATGATGTCCATGCGCTCCAGGGTCATCCCGAGCAGTTCCAGGATGTCGGGCTCGTCGTCTACTACCAGTGCGATGGCTTTGGCGTTCACCGGGCCGTTCTCTGCCGTCTGGGGTCTGCGAAGGTGAGGCGGAAGCAGCCCCCGCCGTTTGCGGCGGGGAGGTAATTCAAGTGTGCATGATTGCATTCGGCCAGTTCTTTCGCAATATAGAGCCCCAACCCCGTGCCCTTGGTATCGGTGGTAAAGAATGGTTCGAACAGGTGGGCGACGGCCTCCGCCGGGACGCCCGGGCCGTCATCGATAATGTCGAGGTAGGGGGTGGGATTGTCCTCCTTCCTGGTTGCGCTGATGGACAGCCGGGGGCTGCCGCTGTGGTTGATGCTGTAGCGGATACCGTTATGGCACAGATTCCACAGGATCTGATGCAGCTGGCTGGGGTCGAACTCGCAGCTCAGGTCGTGCGGATTCACCTGCAGTTCAATCAGCGCCTGATCGACATTCTGACCGTGGCAGAATTCGTCGATAAATTCCTCCAGCCAGGGCTTCAGCGCAATCGCCTCGGGATGGGCCTGATTACGGCGCCCCAGGTGCAGGATATTCTCGATGATGCTGTTCATGCGGCGGGTATTGCTGCGAATGATCTCGGTGAGGCGCAGCTCATGGGTATCGAGATGTTCCGATTCGGCCAATAGTTGAGCGGCGTGGCTGATGGCGCCCAAAGGGTTGCGGATTTCATGGGCGATGCTGCCGGCCAGGCGTCCCAGCGAGGCGAGCTTGAGCTGTTGCGCCTGCTGGCTCATGGCGGCGGTATCCTCCAGAAAGATCAAGGTGCCGGTATGTTCGCCCAGCCTGGCGAAATGGGGCAGCACCTCGGTGGCGCCGCTTTCGGGCTGAAAGCGCTGGGGGGCGGCTGTCGGGTCATCCAGCCAGCGGCGCTGTTGAAGGGCCAGCCCGGGACAAAGCTCCTCCAGTGGCGGTCTGCCCTTGGGGGGCGGGATATCCAGGAGTCGGCGCGCCGATTCGTTGATTTGCCACAGGCGGGTCTCGTGGTCGATGACGGCGACGCCGGTCTGCATTTGCTGGATGATGTACTGGGTCAGCTGTTCCATGTTGGCCAGATCGATGCAGCGCTGCTCCGCCAGGGCCTCGCTTTCACGGACCCGTTTCGACAATGCGTGGGCCAACAGAGCGGTGGCGAAGAAGGCGGTGCCCAGCAGGCCGGCCTGGGTATAGGCCGTGGGCACTGATGGATCGCTGAGCTGGATATAGATGTGTTCGCCCAGAATCAGCAATGAGGCGATGGCGGCGAATCCCAGCGCCGTCTTGCCGGGCAGGAGAATGCTTCCTCCCGCTACGGTGATGATGATCAGTATGCCCAGACCGCTCTGTACACCGCCGGAGGCGTGCAAAAACAGCGTAATGGCGGCAAGGTCGGCGATGACCTGGAGGCAGACCTGGATACGAAATTCGGGCCGGCGCCGGTAAATGGTGAAGATATTGGCGATGGTGGCGATGAAATAGGCGATGGCCACGGATTGGAACAGCACAGGGTCGTATTGGCCGATGGATTTGATGCTGAAATCCGTCAGGGCATAGATCAGGAAGGCACCGGAGATGAGCAGACGATAGAGATTGAACAGCCGCAATGGCCGCCAGGTTTGCCGCGCCGGTGCAGATTGTCGTGGTGGATCGGTAGCGGTTCTCTGGGGCGAGTCCGTTTGGGTTTGCATCGGTGTTGCCGTTCAGGTCATTCCGGATTTGAATTGTCTTTTTTAATATCGGAGCCGGCCCGGATTGTTGAAGTGGCGATCAATCTATATCGACGGCGTGCTCCTGGCAGCAGTAATAATCACCGCCGCGTTCAATCGCATCCGCCTTGGGGAGGCGCAGGCTGCACTTCTTGCAGGCGACGGTTTCTTCGTATGGAATCGGTTGCCGGTTTTCGGCCTTTTTGCCGCGCCGCAGGCGGTTTATCAAGATAATGGCCAAGCAGACGATAATTGCGGCTATGAGTAATCTTAATAACATGTAATCTGTATGCCGGATCGGAATTGTAGGGGACGGGTGCGCTCCTTGCTGGCGCCATTATATCCTATGTCAGTCGCGGAATTTGCCCTTGCCAATCCGTCCCCGGACAAAACCACCTTCAGTGAGGCGCTGGGCGGTCAGTCTGTAAAGCACTCTGCCTGAGGCTTTGTCTGGGGGTTAATAATATTGCGGTTTTGCCGCGGCGCCGGTTTTTGTTTTGCCTGTTCCTTAAGGCGCTCATAGGTTGCCCGACATCCCTATACGGGACCCGCTATAAATACATTCCTGTAGGCTTGGCGGCCGCGTCCATGCGGCTGACGGTCCCGCGCAGGGATATCGGGCAACTTGCGTTCGGATTGGTAAGATGGCTGTGTTCTCTGTGGATTCTTGTCGAGAGGTGTCGGTGCGTTGCCGTAAGAGATTGTCGTTGGCTTTTGGATTGGGTTGGCTGTTGTTGCTGGCTGTTCCCCCGGCGTATGCCGGGGCCGAAGCGTCAGGGGATGCCAGGGTTTTAACGGTGGGGGTGGTGCCCCAGTTCGATGTGCGCCAGATTCACGCAGTCTGGCGCCCGATCCTCGATGCGATGGAGCAGCGGACGGGTTTCAGGTTTGTGCTGCGCGGCGCCTCTACCATTCCTTCCTTTGAGCGGGATCTGGCAGTGGGTGAATTCGATCTCGCCTATATCAACCCCTATCACACTGTGACGGTCGGTGCGCGGGAGTATATACCCCTAGTGCGGGATGTGGGGACGGATCTTTACGGCATTCTGGTGGTGGCGCACCAGAGTCCGATCCGCTCGTTGGAGGAGTTGCAGGGCCGGGTGGTTGTCTTTCCTGCGCCGATGGCCCTGGGGGCCACACTGCTGACGCGGGCGGAACTGCTCGACCGCTTCGGGATTCGAGTCGTGCCGCGCTATGTGCAGAGCCATAGTTCGGTCTATCTCAATGTAGCCCTGGGCGAGGCGGTCGCCTGTGGCGGTGTGCAGAAAACCCTGGCGCAGCAGCCGGATGGGCTGCGTGCGGCCGTGCGGGTCCTCTACCAGACCCGGATCGTGCCGTCGCACCCCATCGTGGTCCACGAACGGGTACCGTCCGAGATTCGCCAGCAGCTGTTGCAGGCGCTCCTGGCGCTGGGGCGCGACACCGCCGGGTGGAAGTTGCTCTCCCGGGTGCCGGTTACCGAGCTGGGGGTGGCCTCCATAGAAGACTATCGCTTCCTGGGCGAGATGGGGCTGGAGCGTTTTAAATAGCGGCGGGCTTATGGGCATAGGGGCAAAATTACTCTGGCCAATCGTGCTCGCCTTCACGCTGTTGATGGGGGTGATTCATTTCTACTTTGTACCCCGGCTGCTGGACAGCGAGCGTGAGTCGGTGTTGCGGCACGAACATGAAGTGTTAAACGCGCTGGAAACCGGCCTGGTTCAGGATCTGCTGCTCGGCGACCTGGCGGCCATCTACGCCACCCTGGACAGTCAGATCGAGAACCGGGGCGGGGTGTGGGCCTGGCTCGAACTTCGCAATGCCAACGGCAAACGGCTTTATCCCCTGGGTGAACGTCCGCGCCCCGACGGCGAATATCTGGTTGCGCTCGACCACATCATGGAGTTGGACGGGGCCAGGGTGGCGCACATTAGTCTGGTGGCCGATCTGGAGGCCGAATATCTGGCCGGGCTTGTCCAGATGCGCGACATCGAGCAGTTGCTGTTGCTGGTGTTGTTCGTGCTGCTCGCGGTGGGGCTGTGGTTGCAGCAACGCTGGGTCCGACAGCCGTTAGCGCGGCTTGAACTGGCGGCGACGCAAATTTCCCGCGGTGAGTTCGATATCGCGCTTCCCGCGGTTTCCGATGATGAGATCGGCCGTCTCACGCGCGCCTTCGAGGATATGCGCACCAACCTGCAATCCGCGCAGCAGGTGTTGATCGATGCACGGCTGGAAGCAGAAAAGGCGAGCCAGGCCAAGTCCGCGTTCTTGTCACGCATGAGCCACGAATTGCGTACCCCGATGAACGCCATCCTCGGCTTTGCCCAGTTGCTGGAACTGGAGGCGCGTGACCCGAACGGCCGGGAGTTTATCGCCGAGATATTGAAGGCCGGTGATCACTTGCTCAAGTTGATCGACGAAGTGCTGGATCTGGCCAGGGTCGAATCGGGTAAAGTGGAGCTGGTGCTGGAGGATGTGGATGCGCAATCCTTATGCGACGAGAGTATCGCTCTGGTACGTTCCTTGGCTCGGGAGAGCGGTGTCGGTCTGTCTGTTCAGACGGGGGGAATCGCCGGCGCCAGGATTCATGTGGATGGCACCCGCCTCAAACAGGTGCTGGTCAATCTGTTGTCCAATGCCATCAAGTACAACCACCTTGGCGGCCGCGTGACCCTGTCCGGTGAGCGGCGGCCCGCCGGTCGGTTCAGATTCTCGGTGAGCGATACCGGCAAAGGTCTGGATAAGGCGCAGCAACAGCGGCTGTTCAATCCCTTTGACCGGCTTGGAGCTGAAAAAGACGGTGTGCACGGCACCGGTATCGGCCTGGTGATTTCGAAACGTCTGGTCGAGGAGATGGGAGGCGAACTCGGCTACCACAGCCGGGTCGGTCAAGGCAGCACCTTCTG
The DNA here is from genome assembly GCA_030148045.1 of Candidatus Tenderia sp. Lineage (GTDB taxonomy): Bacteria > Pseudomonadota > Gammaproteobacteria > Tenderiales > Tenderiaceae > Tenderia. The sequence goes on along the minus strand of JASBUE010000002.1, from coordinate 6,294 downwards.
GATCGAGGTGGACGCGGCGGAGCAGGGTCGTAATAAAGATGCGGAGGCCGTGGCTGAAGGTGCGTCAGCGCTCGTTGAAGCGGCAAGCCATGGCCGGCGGGCGACGGTGCTCTATATAGAGGACAATCGCGCCAATCGGTACCTGGTGCGGCGGATCATCGAACAGCATACCTCCTATCTCCTGCTCTCGGCGCCGGATGCGGTGAGTGGCATAGCGCTGGCTCACGAGCGCCTGCCCGATTTGATCCTGATGGATATCAATCTGCCGGATATGGACGGTTTCTCAGCCTTGTCCAGGTTGCGCTCTCAGGGGCGGACCAAGTCGATCCCGGTGATTGCGGTCAGCGCCAACGCCATGACCCGGCAGGTGGAACGCGGCAGGGCGGGAGGGTTTGTGGCTTATCTCACCAAGCCGATCGCCGTGAAGTCTCTGCTGGAAGCGATATCCTCAGCGCTGGGCGCCGCCGCCGCGGGCGGAGAGGGGGCACGTTTTGGTCACGCCGAGGAAAACCGGGAACTGGAAGAAAGGGATAAATAGTTGGAAATACTGGTCGGAGTGAGAGGATTTGAACCTCCTGCCCCTGCCTCCCGAAGGCGTTTCAAGGGTTGTATCCCATTGTAGGCTGATGTTTATGTATATGTCTAGCCATATATTGAAATATTCAATAAATCATTATGTAACAATGGGTTGAGCTCCTTTTATTGGCATTCTTTTGTATCTGGTGGTATAAAGTTATTTATCAGCCAGCTTGGAGTCCCCATTGGAGTCCCCAAAATTGAATGCCTCGCACAATAATAGAGCCTTTCGCCTGACAAAGGAATTTGTTGAGGCCATAAAGGCTACCGGAGAGCGTCAGACTTTTCGGGATACCAAGAGTCGGGGGCTTATATTGCGGGTTGGCGCCAAAGCCGGGCCAGATGGGTCTCCCAAGAAAACATGGGCATACGACTACCGAGATCCCGAAGGCAAGCGCCAGACCTACAAGCTGGGGTATGCGCCCAATATGACCCCAGGCGATGCCAGAGAGGCGCTAAAGAAGCTCGGCCCTGACCCTGCTGGCGACCGCCGGCGAGAGCGGGAACACAAAAGAAGGAGCGCGTCGCGGACCATTAAGGCTTTTCTGGAGGGGGCTTACCAGTCTGAATATCTGAATCACCGCAAAAGCGGCCAAGCCACGTTGAAGCGAATCAAGTCCGCTTGGAAGCCATTTCTTGATGACGACATGGCGACCCTTGATGCCATGGAAGTTGTTAAGCATAGAGCCAAGCGCTTGGCGAAGGGGATCAAGCCCCAAACCTTGAACCGGGACCGCGTGGCGCTGCTTGCCATGCTCAATCAGGCGGTCAAGTGGCGCATTATCGATAAAAACCCTTTGGATGATCCGGCTTTTCATCCCCTCGAGATGGCGGACCACAAGCGGGTGCGCTGGCTTGGCCAAAGAGACCACATCGAGGAAATCAAGGATCCTGGTAGCGATGAAAAGCTTGGCGAACGCCAGCGGTTCCTGAAGGCCCTCAAAGAGGCCCCCAATTATCTGCAATGGATGGTCAGGCTGGCCATGAATACGGGCATGCGTCGGGGCGAGATATTTGGCTTACGTTGGGAGCATGTCAGTCTCAATCGGCGGGAGATCCTTGTCCATGCGGACACGGTCAAGACCAATGCCACCCGCCATATCCCTATTAATGACGATGTTTTTAACGTTTTGACCGAGGCGGGTGAGGTGCGATCGATTAGCGGCTACGTTTTTGTCAATCCGGATACTGGCACTCGGTTCGGTCATGTAAAGCGGTCATGGGCGGCGCTAGTGGAGCGTGCCCAGCTTCAGGACTTCACCTTCCACGATTTGCGCCATGACTATGCGAGCCGGCTGGTACAGGCGGGCGTGGATCTCTATACGGTGCGCGACTTGCTGGGGCATAGCTCAATCACCCTTACTGAGCGATATGCTCATCTTCGGCCTGATGCCAAGCATAAGGCGGTGGCCGTATTGATGAATGAGGTTGAAGCATGAGTCAATACAAAGGCCGCCTTGGCAAAAAGCGGAAAATAGAACGCGAAAATCCCTTTAAGCGTAAGATGCAAGAGATCTTTGCTTCAGAAATTGAAGATCAAAAAAGAAAACAAGAAAATTCCAAAGAGATAAAAGAAAATTTGGAATTATTGGCCTTGCTGTTTGATCACTATGGTCTGAATAAAGGTGACTGGTTTGGATTGAGTTTGGCTTTGGCCCGTGATCATGTTCCCGCATTCCAATTTGACAAGAGACATCAAAAGGGTGGCTCAAACAAAGTACCAATATGGGATGATTGGAGGGTCATAGGCTGTGTTCAGGAGCTTATTGAAAAAGGCGAAGCCCGTGATGTGAGACACTCCTGTCTACTTTGGGCTGAGTCTGATTTACACGAAGTTAAGAAGAGGGCTCCTCCTGGACAGGAAAATCTGTCGGCCCCCCGGCTCGCCGGGCTATTGGAAGAACGATACAAGAATGCATGTAAGAGGATTTTCAACACAAAAAGCATTCCGTCAAATTGGCGCGCTGAATTCGGAAGCGCATTTTCCGATTTTCAGTTTGCTGCTAATGCTGCCGAAAGGATGATGAAGTCTAATAAGCTCGAGTTTTTGCGCGATATTTTAGAAAATCTTGACGGAGATATCGGTGGTTTATGAATCTTTGTCGCTACTGTTTATATTAGTTCAATTGCATCTAATAGGTGTGAAGCAGTATTGGTTAGCTGATTTGCCTGTAATTTATTTATGAACTCTTGTGGTGAAAGTTCGGGATTGCTTAACGCAATACGTTGTTGTCTAGCCACTGCTATGACGGTTTGAGGCGACAAGTCGTAGACATAATCTATAAAATCATCAGGGTGTTGTGTGAAGATTTCAAATTCAGATAGTGCCTCGAGGGGAAAGTCCTTGTGATTAAAGGTGACGATAACTTCCGCATTGGCCTTTATGGTAGCTGCCAAAACGTGCCGATCATTAGGGTCAGGAAGTGTTAAGCCTTCAATTAAAGGATGGTATCCAGTTACCAAACAATCTGGTACCGCCTCATCCATCAAAGCCTTAGTCCGTTGTAGCTGTTCGGGTGTTATGTCGTTCCGGTTTTTTAAGACATTGCGTACCCATTCATCATGAATATCATCGGTCCAGCGAGCACGAAATAGCCCTGTGGTAGCTAACCTAACGAGTAGATCCCGTAGAGGGGCAGGGTATAAAACGCATGCGTCATAAATGACCGTAAAATTGGCCATCGCATTAGTAGCCCATGTTAAGTTCTTGTGCCTGCTTTGTTAGTTTATCAAGCGCTATTTTAGACTCCTCCACTGTTCTTTCTTTAAACTCAACTAGGTCTTTAAAGTAGACCTTTCGACGGACCCCAGCTTTATGATGAGGAATTTTGCCCGCGTCTAATAATTTTATTAGGTAAGGGCGCGATACGTTAAGAAAATCAGCTGCCTGCTGAGTTGTCAGCTCAGCATGGATCGGAACAATAGATATCGCATTTCCTTGAGCCATTTGGTTCAGGATCTTTACAAGCATTTTAATTGCGGTTACTGGGACTGTAATATGTTCGTCACCATCTACTAGACGTAATTGTGCTTCACCGCCTCTGCCAATAATGGCAGCAAGTATCCTACTGCTCTCGGCAGCTAGTTTCGCTTCTTGTTCATCTGGTGCGTCGATAACCAGGAGATCTTTTGCTGAGTTCATAATCGCGCCTCTCCTAAAAATGTACTACCTAAAATCTACCTACTCTAACCCTTCTCTCATTTCGTTTATTTCGGTTATCGAGAGGGCTTCTTTAGTAATATTAGATCATAAACGAAATAAACGAAACAATATTTTTATAGTTTAGTCTAGGGGATATTTATAAAAATCAATAAGTTAACCATAATATCTATATGTTGTGGCTACATCCTGATTCGTACCCCAAATATAGGAATTCCAGTCCGCGGAATGCCATAAGGCAACCAATCGACAACTACCGCTTACCCACACGAAGCTTGTACCAGTATTAAAATAGATATCGAGGTATACGCTTATGTCCCACCACTCGCCGGATCGGAATGATAATGCAATCGCTGTTCCCCGAGGACTTACCGAAAAGCAAGCTGCCGGCCACACCGGATTCAGTCCAATTTATCTGCGGTCACTCCGCGTAAAAGACACCCGCCGCATCAAGAATGGCGAACCAATTGAGGGGCCGCCATGGGTCAAGATTGGCCGTGCAGTACGTTATATGCGGGAGGACCTGGATGCTTGGCTCAATGCACATCGCGTAGCTTCAACGGGCGAGGTTGGAGGGGCCAATGCCAGATAAAGAAAGCCCCCGAACCGCTATGGCTGGGCGGTGCGAGGGCAAAAAGCAATTTACCGATGATTGCACCCCGAATCGTAGCCAGGTCGACGTCTCTGGGATAGTGCCAACCCATGGGAGGCTCGCATGATCGATAACCTCCTAAATCGACTGGAGAAGGTCAGGAAAACTGGCCCTGATCGGTGGATTGCGTGCTGTCCCGCCCATGTTGATAAAACTCCGTCGCTCGCTATTCGAGAAGTAGACGATGGGCGGATATTAATTAATGACTTTGGTGGCTGTTCAACGGAGGATGTTCTCGCCGCCATCGGCCTTACCTTCGGCGATCTATTCCCGGAAAAATTAAGTATTGACCACCGTAGTCGGCGGATGAGTCGACCGTTCCCGGCAACGGACGTCCTTCGAGCCCTTGCTCATGAGGCGCTTGTTGTCGCTCTTGCGGCATCGCACGTCGCAAAGGGAGAACCGCTATCCCAGGTTGATGTCGATCGCGTTTTCCTAGCTGAGCAGCGCATCCGTCAGGGCATGAAACTAGCGGGGGTGTCCCATGGCTGAATTGCATGGCCTAGATCGCGGTCAATCCTTTCTTGATAAAGCGGCTGAGCAACAAATTCAACCAACAGACCCGGTTGATATCTTCAACGCATGGCCGCTTCCGGCTTTCCCCTCAAAATTGCTGCCTGAACCGATAGCTAGCTTCGCCAGCGACCAGGGTGAACTAATAGGCGTCGATCCGGCAGTAATCGGCCTGGCCGCGATTGGTGCTGCTGCAGCATGCATCGATGACCGTATTGAAATCCAGCCTAAGCGATATGATCCTACATGGCGGGAGCAGCCACGATTATTGCTAGCGATTATAGGCAACCCGGCGGTGAAAAAATCACCTGGACTTAAAAAGGCCCTCGGCCCAGCGTTCACCATTGATGGGCAGTGGCGAAAAGAATCAGCATCAGCATTAGCTGAATGGGAGAAAACCAAAGATCAAGAGCCCAGACCTCCAAAACCCCCAAACAAACGCCTCATAGTCAATGATGCGACCGTGGAAAAGCTTAGCGACATGCTGGCCGAGTCTGAACCGCGCGGCGTGCTGTCTTATCAGGATGAGCTCTCGGGATGGTTTTCCTCCATGGATGTTTATAAGGGGGGCGGCCACAAAGACCGGGCGGCATTGCTGGAAGCGTATAACGGCGGTCCTCGTTCCGTGGACCGGGTGAAGCGCGGATCAACGTTTGTCGAAAACTGGAGCATGTGCGTGGTTGGTGGAATTCAGCCGTCCGTTGTTCATGAGTATGCGAACGCTACAAATCATGACGGCCTGATCCAGCGATTTATCTTGCTGTATGCAGCCGATGCCCCTATGGGACAAGACCGTTGCCCAGATATGGAGTCCAAAACCGCTTATAAGGAGCTGTTCATACACCTTGCGGAGTTGGAGCCCTCTGGCGATGCGGTTCAGCTGTCCGAAGATGCTCACCAGATCAGAGAGAACCTCGATTGGCGACTACACAAGGCAGTGCGGTTTATCCCGAATCCGTTTCTCACTGCGGCCTTGGGGAAATGGTCTGGCTTATTCGCTAGGTTGGTTCTCGTTTTTCACTGTATTGAGTGCGCTCGGGACAAAATCTTTCCCACAGACAGGCGGGTTTCAAAAGAGACAGCGCAGCAGGTGGCTGATCTTATGTGGGATGTATTCCTACCGCATGCAATGAAATTCTATGGTGGCATCGATAATACGGAAGATCGTGCTCGTGACGTGGCCGCTCTTATCCTGGCCCAACAGTGGGACCGCTTCACTGTTAAGCGCGACCTGAGCCGTTATATGAAATCCTCCCGCCGCTGGAAGCCCTGGGAACTCGATGAGGCCCTGGATCGTCTTGAAGCCTATGGATGGATAACCCCGGATGATTACGCACGTCTGAGTGAGCGGGGAAGCGGCATTACCATCAAGGCGCAAAGCGTCACACTGAAC
>JASBUE010000336.1 GCA_030148045.1 Candidatus Tenderia sp. | reverse complement strand
GCCGACGTCAAGGCCCTGGACGGCCCCTCGGGCACGGACAAGGACTTCACCGACCTGCACGCCTGGGCCGAGGTCTACGTGCCCGGCGCCGGCTGGCTGGGGCTGGACCCCACCTCGGGGCTGTTCGCCGGCGAGGGCCACATCCCGTTATCCTGCACCCCCGATCCCGGTGCTGCTGCGCCGGTCACCGGGCTGGTGGAACCCTGCGAGACCACCTTTCATTTCGACAACAGCGTCACCCGCATCCACGAGGACCCGCGCGTCACCAAGCCCTACACCGAGCCACAATGGCAACAGGTGATGGCCCTGGGCGAACAGGTCGATCAGCGCCTCAATGAACAGGATGTCCGCCTGACCCAGGGCGGCGAGCCCACCTTCGTCTCCATCGATGATCTGGATGGCGCCGAGTGGAACACCGCCGCGTTGGGGCCAGACAAGGAGCGCCTGGCGCGCCAGCTGCTGCAGCGCTTGAGCCAACGCTTCGCCGCCAACGGCGTGCTGCACCATGGCCAGGGCAAGTGGTATCCGGGCGAGGAGCTGCCACGCTGGGCCTACAGCTGTTTTTTTCGCAGCGACGGCGAACCGCTGTGGCATACAACGGCGCTGCTTTCACCTGCTAAAGCGGGCAAGGCGGAAATCGCTGACGCACGTCGCTTCGCCCAGACCCTGGCGCGCAAGCTGGGTGTGAATGAGGCCGGCCTCATGCCCGGCTATGAAGACGCTACACACTACCTGCGCGCCGAGAACTCCCTGCCCGTGGACATGGACCCGCACCAGGCCGACCTCAAGGACCCGTTGGAACGGCGCCGCCTGGCGCGGCTGCTCAACCGGGGGCTGAACGAAATCACCGGCTACGCCCTGCCACTACGCTGGTCCAGTGAAAAAGAAGCCTGGCACAGTGCCCACTGGCCACTGCGCAATGAACGCCTGACCCTGTTGCCCGGCGACTCGCCCATGGGCTTCCGTCTGCCGCTGGACTCCCTACCCAAAGAGACGCGGCGCAAGACAGAGCCACCCCGCGACAGCTTTGAGGCACGCAGTCCGCTGGTTTCCGCCAGCGAGATCGCGCGGCGCCACAGCCTGTTTGAGCCCACGCCGGCCGTTGCCCAAACCATCACCGAACAACCCGCCGCGGATGATGAAAACGCCCATGAGGAGATCCCTCCCACCGCATTGTGTGTGGAACCGCGCGACGGCCGGCTGTGGATCTTCCTGCCGCCGCTCACCCACCTGGAACACTGGATCGAACTCATGGGCGCGCTGGAAGCGTCAGCCCAGGAGTGCAATCTCGCCATCGACCTGGAGGGCTATGAACCGCCCAATGACCCACGCCTGCGCAAACTGGCCGTCACCCCCGACCCGGGCGTGATCGAGGTCAACATCCATCCGGCCCATCACTGGCAGGAGCTGGTGGCCAACACCGAGACCCTCTACGAAGAGGCGCGCCTGACCCGCCTGGGCACGGAAAAATTCATGCTCGATGGCCGTCACACCGGTACCGGCGGCGGCAACCACGTCACCCTGGGCGCGGCCACGCCGGCCGACAGCCCCTTCCTGCGCCGCCCCGACATGTTGGCCAGCCTGGTGCTCTACTGGCAGCACCATCCATCGCTTTCGTATCTATTTTCCGGCCTGTTCATCGGCCCCACTTCCCAGGCACCGCGGGTGGACGAGGCACGCGATGATGCGCTCTACGAATTGGAGATCGCGGTACAACAACTGGCACTGGGAGAAGTCACCGAGCCCTGGCTGGTGGACCGTCTGTTCCGCAACATCCTGGTGGACATCACCGGCAACACCCATCGCTCTGAATTCTGCATCGATAAACTCTACAACCCCGGTGGCCCCCATGGTCGCCAGGGGCTGCTGGAATTCCGCGCCTTCGAGATGCCGCCCCACTGGCGCATGAGCGCGGTGCAGATGCTGCTGCTGCGCGCCCTGGTAGCGAGCTTCTGGCACCGGCCCTTCCGCCAACGCCCGGCACGCTGGGGCTCGGCGCTGCACGACCGTTTCATGCTGCCCCATTACGTGCAGCACGATTTCAATCAGGTGCTGGAGGATTTGAAAGAGGCGGGCTTTGGCTTCGACCCGGCCTGGTTTGCGCCCTTCTTCGAATTCCGCTTTCCCCACTATGGCGAACTGCAACGAGAGGGCATGGAACTGCAACTGCACAGCGCCATCGAACCCTGGCACGTTCTGGGCGAAGAGGTTACCTCGCAGGGTACGGCGCGTTTCGTTGACTCATCGGTGGAGCGGCTGCAGGTGAAGATGAAACGCTTCAATACCGAACGCTACTGCCTGGCCTGCAACGGCCGCCGCGTGCCGCTGCAAAAAACCGAAGTCAACGGCGAATACGTCGCCGGCGTACGCTTCAAGGCCTGGCAACCCGCCTTCGGCCTGCACCCCAGGCTGCCCGCCGACGCGCCGCTGATCTTCGACATCGTCGACCTGGCCAACCGCAAAAGCATCGGCGGCTGCACCTACCATGTCGCCCACCCCAGCGGCCGCAACTACGAGCGCCTGCCAGTCAACGCCAACGAGGCCGAGGCGCGCCGCATCGCCCGCTTCTGGGATCACGGCCATACCACTGGCCCCATGCTGCCGCCTGAAGAACTGCCCAATCCGGATTTTCCCTGTACCTTGGATTTACGTTATCGGCCTTGATCAAATTCGTTGGGGCGCCGCGCTGGTTTTCTCAAAACCCGCCGTGGCAGAAATGAAACAGATACAACAATCTGGGAAGAACAACTCAGCGGGACTGTGAGCGGCCAGCCCGCAAGGTTAAGGCGACCCCGCTGCGTAGCTACGAATCACGGCATCCACATAGCGCAATTTGTCCGCCACGGCGGGGGTCACCACGAAGGGATAGGCGTCCTGCAGGCCGAGGCTGCGATTGAGCTCGTTGACTGTGACGGCCAGCGTATCCCAACAGCGCAATAGGTTCTCGATATCTGCGTCACCGGTCAATGGAGCGATCACGGCGCGGGCGGCGGCGCTCTCCAGGGTTTCACGCATGTGCAGATAATGGGCAAAGCACTCGGCCCAGTCTTCCAGGGGATGGGCGCTGGCGTAGGCGCTGATGTGATTGACATCCCACCCGGCCAAGGCGCCGTGAGCGTAATAGTTTTTCAAGGCCGGTCCATAAGGCAGGTTGGGATCACCGAAGAGATCGGCAAATTTCTGCTGCTCGCGCGCCAGCAGTTCGAAATAATAATGCCCCGCCTCATGGCGAAAATGACCCAGCACGGTGCGATAGCGCTCGCTGCTCAGTTCACGCTGCCACACCCGTTGCACATCATCGGCCTCCAGCACATTGAGGGTGATCACGCCCTTATAATGGCCGGTGGTGACGAACTCCTCGGGCACCGCCGGGTTGGTGCGCTTGTCCTCGAGAAAATCGAAACTCAGCCCGCGCGGATAGCCGGCCACCGGCGCCTCCAGCGGCAGACCCAGCGACAGCAGACCATAGATTAGGCGCCGCTTGGCCTGCTCGATGCGACTCCACCGGTCGAGATTTTCGGGGATGGAGATATCGGGAATGGTGCGATTCAGACGGCAGGCCTGACACAAGGGATTGGTATCGTTAATGTCGATCAAACCGTTGCAGATACCGTAATCAAGGCGGTTACCGCACAGGCGATAGCGCAGACCGTTGTTCGCGCCCTGCCAGCGGCCGTCGCCATCCGGCTCCAGCGCCACCATGGCACCATGCACCGGGTCGTAGCCCAAACTGCGGTTACAACGCTGGCAGTGGCTGTTTTCGAAGTATATCTCTTGGCCGCAGTAGCACTGAAATCGTTTCATCGTAGGGCCTTCTCTGTCGCGCCAGTTGTTGCCGACCAGATTAGCAGAGAAATCCTCATCAAGTGCGCGGGCGCTCCTTGCTCAACTGCTCCAGCATGGCCTCCATGCGCACCAGGCGCTGCTCCATCTCGGCGGTGTGTTCGCGGATCCAGTGCACCTCGCCTGCCTCGCCCTCGCCTTGGTCGCGGCTGAATTTTTCATGCTCTTTTTGCATGACGTCCAACACCACGCCGATCATCATGTTAAGAAAGACAAAGGCGGTGAGAAAGATAAAACTCAGATAATAGATCCAGCTGAAGGAGTAGACCGCCATGGTCTCGTACATGACATCGGTCCAGTCCTCGAAGGTAGCCACCCGGAACAGGGTCAGCATGGCGATGCTCACATCCCCCCACAGCACCGGGTTGATCTTTTCGAACCAGAAGCTGCCGATGGCACCATAGATGTAGAAGATGATGAACATCAGCAGGGCGACATAACCGATGCGCGGCACGGCCTTGATCAAGGCATCCATGAGGATGCGCAGCTCCGGGATCATGGATACCAGACGCAAGACACGGAAGATGCGCAGCAGCCGCGCCAACAGTACCATCTCGCTCTCGTTCACCGGGATCAGACTGGCCGTCACCACCAGGAAGTCGAAGACGTTCCAGCCGTTCTTGAAGAAATCGACAAAGCGCTTCTCCGCCGCCATGCGGATCAGCAGCTCAATGAGAAAGAAGACGGTGACGGCGATATCGAAGAATTTCAGCACCCCCATCCAGCCGGGGCCGATGTCGTAGGTGGTCACCCCCACCATCATGGCCGATAGGATGATGATGCTGATCACCGCGATTTCGAAGAATTTGTTGCTGCGGATGATGAGAAAACGCGCTCTCCAACCCAGGGCATCCACGCTCATGCTTGTTACTCCCAACAGTTGTTTCAGAATGCCTGACATTGTAACCGAGGCGTGTTGTATTTAACCGGCCAAAAAAAACCGGGCGCCGGGCCCGGTGGATACTTGATAATGGCGCCGCTGTGAATCAGGTCGCCATGGCCGTTTTCAGTTTCTTGATGGCATTGTTCTCCAGCTGGCGGATACGCTCGGCGGAAACACCGTATTTGTCGGCCAGCTCGTGCAGGGTGGCCTTCTGCTCCGCCAGCCAGCGGCTGCTGAGGATGTCCAAGCTGCGCCTATCCAACCGCTGCAGGGCGCTGTGCAGCTTCTCTTCATTTTGCGCCCGCCACTCGTTCTCCTCCAACTCCTTGGCCGGGTCCGGGCGCTGATCGGTGAGATAGACCACCGGCGCGGCGCCGATCTCCTCGTCGCTGTCGGCCGAGGTGAAGGGGTCGAAGGAGGCGTCGTGGGCGTTGAGACGCGACTCCATCTCGCGCACGTTTTCCTCGCTCACCCCCAGGTCGGAGGCCACGGTCTGGATCTCATCTTCGCTCATCCAACCCAGGCGGGCACGCGCCTTGCGCAGATTGAAAAACAACTTGCGCTGCGCCTTGGTGGTGGCCACCTTGACAATGCGCCAGTTGCGCAGGATGTATTCGTGGATCTCGGCCTTGATCCAATGCACGGCGAAGGAGACCAGGCGCACATTCATGTCGGGATCGAAGCGCTTGACCGCCTTCATCAAACCGATACTGCCTTCCTGGATCAAATCCGCCTCTGGCAGGCCGTAGCCGCGATAGCTGCGCGCGATGTAGGCGACGAAGCGCAGATTGCACAGCACCAGGCGGCGCGCCGCCTCCAGGTCGTTGTCACGGTGTAAACGCAGGGCCAGTTCGCGCTCCTCCTCGGCACTGAGCACCGGGATACGGGCAACCGCTGCCTGGTAGGCCTCAATGCTGTGGGTCGGAAGGGTCAGAGCCAAATCCATACTTTTACCCATGCTGTCATTCATATCGATATGATACCCCTTTCATAAGTTTTCCCGAGCCTATAGATGTAGACCCTGAGTCGGCGAATTGCCACCCCACGTCCACACCTGCCACTCCAGAATTATTCGGAAAATATTCTAGCACTCAATCTCTAGGAGTGCTAACCGGCCCCAAAGTTCAGGCAACTATTCATTTAAAAATCACAATCTTATGCCGGCTCTATGGCGCGCAACCGGCGCCCCGTGGCGAGCCAGGCGCCGAGCAGGCCGAGCAGCGGGCCCAGCAGGAGCAACAATAAAGTGGTCTTGATATCCACCAGCCCCAGGGAGAAGTCGCTGCCGTAGAGCTGCGCCAGCTCCCGCACCGGCCCGTCCAGGCTGAGCAACAACAGGTTCACCAGCAGCCAGGCCAACAAGCTGCCGAACAGGCCGAACCACATGCCGTTGTAGAGAAACGGCCGCCGCACGAAGGCGTCGCTGCCGCCGATCAGCTTGACCACCTCGATTTCGTCATGACGGTTCTGGATCGCCAGGCGGATGGTGTTGCCGATAACGAACAGCACGGTGAGGGCCAGCAGGCCGCCCAGCAGCAGCACGGCGCGCTTGGCCAGGCCGATCAGGCTGTGCAGGCGCTGCACCCACTCCAGGTCGAGCTGGGCCAGATCCACCTCAGGCAGTCGACTCAGACGCGCCAGCAGGGCCTCGGCGGCGGCGGGCGTCTGCGGGGCCATGGCCGGGACCACCACCACCACGCCGGGCAGGGGGTTGTCATCGAGCAAGGCCAAGGCGTCGCCCAGGCCGGAATTTTGTTTGAAGTCGCTCAGGGCCTGCTGCGGACTGATGTAGTCGAGCCGGGCGATCTCCGGCCACGCACTCAAATCCTGTATCAGTTGCGCGGCCCGCTGGTCGGAGATGTCCGGCTTGAGAAACAGGGAGACTTGGGCCGATTCCTGCCACGACGCTCCCAGGCTGGCGACCTTGTCGAGGAAAACATGCAGCGTCGCCGGCAGGGCCAGGGCGATGCCGATCACCAACGCCGTCATGATGTTGCCGCCCAGGGCGCGGCCGAGTTGCGCCAGCGAGGCGGTAAGAACATGAAAATGGAGGGCAAAATAATTACTCAGGCGCCGGCCGATGCCGGCACGGCCGCTGCGCCGCGCCGCCGGTCCGCGCTTGACCACCTCCTGCCTGACATCCCGCCGGGGAGAAAAACGGCTAGCCCGTTGGCGCGGCTGCAAGCTCCCCTCCTTCATCCGCCACCAGCCGCCCGCGGCGGATGGCCAGGATGCGTTTTTTCAGGCGGCCGATCAACTCCAGGTCATGGGAGGCGATCAGCAGCGTCACGCCCACCTGATTGAACTGTTCGAATAGGGACATGATCTCGCGTGACAGGGCCGGGTCGAGGTTACCGGTGGGCTCATAGGCGATCAGCACCTTGGGGCGGTTGACCACCGCCCGGGCGATGCCGACACGCTGACGCTCGCCGCCGGAGAGTGAAATGGGGAAATCGTTCTCGCGGCTCAGCAGGCCCACCTTGTCCAGCGCCGCGCGCACCCGCCGGCCCACCTCGCGCGGATGGTGATCCCCCGACACCAGCAGCGGAAGGGCCACGTTGTCGAAGACATTACGGTCGTTGAGCAGTTTGCTGTCCTGGAAGATGATACCGATGTCGCGGCGCAGCGCCGGGATATGGCGCCGCTTGACCCGGCCCAGATGTTTTTCGTCGATGATCACCTGGCCGGCGTTGGGACGTTCGATCAGGGGGATCATTTTCAGCAAGGTGCTCTTGCCGGCGCCGGAATGGCCGGTGAGAAACACCATCTCGCCGCGCCCGATATGGAAACTGACGTCACTCAGGGCTTCAAAGCCGTTGGGATAGCGCTTGGTGACATTGCTGAAATGGATCATGCCGGATATCTGTTGTGACTACGCCTCCGTCCCGGGCTTGACCAATAGCGCATCGACGAACTCCTCGGCATTGAAATCGCGCAAGTCGTCGATGCCCTCGCCCACGCCGATCAGACGGATAGGCAGCCCCAGCTTCTTGGCGATGGCGAACACCACGCCGCCCTTGGCGGTGCCGTCGAGCTTGGTCAACGCCAGGCCGCTGACTCCGACCGCCTGGTGAAACTGCTCGGCCTGGGCGACGGCGTTCTGGCCGATGCCGCCGTCCAGCACCAGCAACACCTCGTGGGGCGCCTGCTGCTCCAGCTTGCCCATCACCCGCTTGATCTTTTTCAGCTCTTCCATCAGGTTGGACTGGGTGTGCAGGCGCCCGGCGGTGTCCACGATCAGCACATCGATCTTGCGCGCCCGGGCCGCCTGCACCGCATCGAAGGCCACCGAGGCGGGATCGGCGTTGCGCTGCTGGGCCACCACCGGCACGTTGTTGCGCTCGCCCCAGGTCTGCAATTGTTCCACCGCCGCGGCACGGAAGGTGTCACCGGCCGCCAGCATCACCGCCTTGCCCTCGTTCTGAAAACGTTTGGCCAGCTTGCCGATGGTGGTGGTCTTGCCGGCGCCGTTGATGCCGACCATGAGGATCACGTAGGGTTTGATCTGACCATCCAGCGCCAGCGGCCGGTCCACCGGCCGCAGGATCTCGAGCATATTCTCGCGCAGGGCCGTGAACAGGGCATCCACATCGCCCAACTGCTTGCGTTTTAGACGCCCCGTAAGGTCGTCTATGATTTCCATGGTGGCCTCCACCCCTATGTCGGCGGTAAGCAGCAAGGTCTCCAGCTCTTCCAATACCTCGCCGTCGATCTTGCGCCCGCGTGGCACCAGGTCACGCACATCGGTATTGAGCACATCGCGGGTCTTGGCCAGCCCTTGTTTGAGTCGGGCGAACAGGCCGCGCTTTTTACTCGGTTCCGCTGGCTCCGCACGCTGTGGCGACTGAGCCGCGCTCTCTGCGATTTCTTGTGAAGGGGGTTCCGCCGTGTCGGGCTGAGCGGCGTCTGTTTCACGTAGTGTTGACGACTCATCGAGTTCGCCGGCGCTCGGTTGCTGAGACCTATCTTCATCACCCTTTTTATTCTTCAGAAAACCAAACATATAACCCCTGTATCAACAAGCTGTCGCTGAATGAATTCTTGGCGCCCCCCATGGTCGAAACCAGGGCCACGTTAGGATAGGCTATGCTACCACATTTGACTTTGGCCCCCGAGATGCAACCAGAGAAGCAAGGGAATAATCAATGAGAACAAGAGTGACGTTATTGGCCCTGTTGTGCGCCGTCTTATTTTTGCCGACTGCGAACGCGGGCGAGGTACACGAATATCAGCTCGACAATGGCATGAAGGTATTCGTCAAGGAGGATCACCGCGCCCCGGTGGTGGCCTCCATGGTCTGGTACCGGGTCGGCAGCAGCTATGAACACAACGGCATCACCGGCATCTCCCACGTACTGGAGCACATGATGTTCAAGGGCACGGAAAAATACGGCCCGGGCGAATTCTCGCGCATCATCGCCGAAAACGGCGGCAAGGAGAACGCCTTCACCAGCCGCGATTACACCGCCTATTTTCAGCGCCTGCACAAGGACCGTCTCGAGATCAGCATGAAAATGGAGGCTGACCGCATGCGCAACATGAAGGTGCGCGACGAGGAGTTCGCCAAGGAGATCCGGGTGGTCATGGAGGAGCGCCGCATGCGCACCGAGGATGACCCCGAATCGCTGACCTATGAGGTCTTCAATGCCGGCGCCTTTCTCACCAGCCCCTACCGCTGTCCGGTGATCGGCTGGATGAACGACCTGGAGCACATGACCGCCCAGGATATTCGCGACTGGTACCGGGTCTGGTACGCCCCCAACAACGCCGCGCTGGTGGTGGCGGGCGACGTGGATCCGGACGCGGTCTTCGCCCTGGCGCAAAAGCATTTCGGCCCGCTTAAGCCCATGCCGGACCTTGCCCCGCCCAAACCGGCCAAGGAAGTGGAGCAGCTGGGCGAGCGCCGTATCACGGTCAAGGCGCCGGCCGAACTCCCCTACCTGATCATGGGCTACAAGGCGCCGGTGGTGGAAGCCGGTAACAATGAGGACTGGGAGCCCTATGCCCTGGATGTGCTGGCCAGCGTCCTCGACGGCGGCAACAGCGCCCGCTTCGCCAAGAATCTGATCCGCGGCCGGCAGATCGCCGCCAACGCCGGGGCCGGCTACAGCGCCTTCGCGCGCCTGGAGACCCTGTTCCTGTTCGACGGCAACCCGGCCCAGGGGCACACCATCCCGGAATTGGAGACCGCCATCCGCAAGGAGATCGATAAGGTCAAGGATGAGTTGGTGAGCAAGGACGAACTGGCCCGCATCAAGGCCCAGGTGATCGCCGGCGAGGTCTATCAGCAGGATTCGGTGTTCTATCAGGCCATGCAGATCGGCCGCCTCGAGACCGTGGGGCTGGATTGGCGCCTGGCCGATGCATACGCCGAACGCATCCAGCAGGTCACTGCCGAACAGGTGCGCGAGGTGGCGCGCAAGTATCTGATCGACGAACACCTGACCGTGGCGGTGCTGGACCCACAGCCACTGGACGGCAAACCACCGCGCCGCGCCGCCCCCGCTATGCGTCACTAAAACAACCAACTCACACGCAGGATCAATCATGCTCAACAGAGAATTCCGACTCTTTCATTGGATAGTTGCCGCCCTGCTGCTCGTCGGCAGCGGCCTGGTTCACGCCTCACCCGAAATCCAGCACTGGCAGACCGGCAACGGCGCACGGGTCTATTACGTCCCCGCCCCCGAGCTGCCCATGGTGGATATTCGCATCATCTTCGATGCCGCCTGGGCGCGTGACGAGATTCCCGGCCAGGCCCTGATGACCAACGCCCTGCTGGAAGAGGGGACGGCCAAGATGAACGCCGACGCGATCGCCGACGCCTTCGCCGCCGTGGGTGCTCACTTCAGCACCAGCTCGCATCAGGACATGTCGGTGGTCAGCCTGCGCAGCCTGACCAAAGCGGAACTGCTGGGGCCGGCGGTGGCCACCGCCGCTCAAATCATCAGCCAGCCGACCTTTCCCAAGCAGGCGCTGGAACGGGAGCGTAAGCGCCTGCTGATCGCCCTGCAGGGCAAGAAACAGTCGCCCGGTGCCATCGCCGACGACGCCTTCTTCGCCGCGGCCTACGGCGAGCATCCCTATGCCACGGATGCCAGCGGCACCGAAGAGTCGGTAAAAAAAATCAAACGCAAACACCTGGTGGAACACCATCAGCGCTACTATGTCGGCAACAACGCCATCATCGCCATCGTCGGCGCCGTGGATCGTTCACAGGCGGAGCGGTTAGCCGAGACCCTGCTCGGTAGTCTGCCGGCCGGTGCAGCGGCACCGCCCATCCCCAAGGCCGAGCCCCTTGAGGGGGCCAAGTTGATCAAAAAGGATTTCCCCTCCAGCCAGACCCATCTGCTGGTGGGGCAGCCGGCCATCAAACGCGGCGACGATGACTATTTCCCGCTTTTCGTCGGCAACCATATCCTCGGCGGCAGCGGTCTGGTATCACGCCTGAGCGAGGAGATCCGCGATAAGCGCGGCCTGGCCTACAGCACTTACAGCTACTTCAGCCCCATGCGCCAGCGCGGCCCCTTCCGCATGGGTCTGCAGACCCGTAACGACCAGGCCGGGGAAGCGCTGCGGATCCTGAAACAGACCCTGGTGGAGTTCATGAAAAACGGCCCCACCGAAGACGAACTGGAGGCGGCCAAGAAGAACATCACCGGCGGCTTCGCCCTGAACCTGGACAGCAACAGCAAGATCGTCGAGAACATTGCCATGATCGGTTTCTATGAACTGCCGCTGGATTATCTGGACACCTATACGGACAAGGTCGATGGCGTCACCGTCGAGCAGATCAAACAGGCCTTCGCCCGCCACCTGCAGCCCGACAACATGGTCACTGTCATGGTCGGCGGCGAGGCCGAGGGCTCTTGAGCAGAGCGGGTAAAACAGGCCAACTGCGCATCATCGGCGGCCTGTGGCGCGGCCGCAAACTGAGCTTTCCCGCCGTCGTCGATCTGCGCCCCAGCGCCGACCGGGTGCGCGAGACCCTGTTCAACTGGCTGCAGGCGGAGATCCCCGGCGCCCGCTGCCTCGACCTGTTCGCCGGCAGCGGTGCACTGGGGCTGGAGGCCCTGTCGCGCGGCGCCGCCGAGGTGATGCTGGTGGAGCAAAATGCCGAGGCGGCGGCACAGATCCGCCAGCACCTACAGACCCTGTGCTGCGAGGCAGGCAAGGTAGCGCAGGCGGATGCCTTTGCGTTTCTAAAAGGCCCCGCCACACCCTTTGACGTGGTCTTCCTCGACCCGCCCTACCGGCTTGATTGTCTGGCCCAGTGTTGCCGATTGCTGGAGCAGGGCGGCTGGTTGAAACCCAGGGCCTACATCTACCTGGAAGACATGCGCCAACGACCGCCACCCACGCTGCCCGACAACTGGGAGCTGCTGCGCAGCAAAAAGGCCGGCGAGGTAGGCTATCGCCTGGCGCGGCACAACTAAGTTCATGATATGATTCAATCCGTTAGAACGATTGGACCGGGCACTCATGCCGGGGGAGCGCATTGATGACTCAAACCGCCATCTATCCGGGCACCTTTGATCCGATCACCAATGGACATACGGACCTGATCCAGCGGGCCAGCAGGCTGTTCGACAAGGTGATC
>JASBUE010000333.1 GCA_030148045.1 Candidatus Tenderia sp. | reverse complement strand
GTGCCCATGACCCTGTTCGGGCTGGAGCCGGGGCACGATGTACTGATACTGGAGATGGGCGCCAACGGCCCCGACGACATCGGCTACCTGTGCGGTATCGGCCGCCCCCGCGTCACCGCGGTGAACAACGTCAAGCCGGCCCATGTCGAGGGCTTCGGCTCAGTCGCGGGTATTGCCGCCGCCAAGGGCACCTATGTCGCCTTTACCGATGCCGATTGCATTCCGCGTGAAGACTGGCTCGCCCATCTGGTGGCGGCGGCGGAAAAGCATGAGGGATTCGGCATCCACGTCGAGAAACGCGGCCATCTGCCCGGCGTAGAACCCTTCCTGCAGAATGACGCGCTTTTCCACCGTAGTCTCCAGCACCGGCACCTGGCCGTTCTGGTGCCTCGCCATGAGGGTAATGGTGTTGTCCTTGACCAGCCCGCCGATCCTGAGCAATTCTTCGCGCTTGGCGTAATCGAGCTTGGCCTCGCTCTGGCTGAATACCGGCAAGATGATCTTGAAGGCGGTAACCGTATTGAAGCTGTAATGCTGGCCCTGATCATCAAACTCCAGGGTGGCGCTGCTCTCGTCGCAACTCAGGTTGACGGCGGAGTAGACAATCTGGTCATTGATGGCATAGGCGATGACCACCGAATCGAGCAACAGTTCTTTGCAATATTCGGGATAATAGCGAATCTTGGTACCTACGGGGAAATGGCGCATCAGACGGCAGACCGTGCGGCCGTCGAGCACCGGCTTTTCATCCTTGCCGGCGCCGCGATTCCTACTCTTGAAAAAATCCAGCATCCTGTTTCGCCCGATCATGCCCTCTGCCGATAAGGAAATGATCGGCCGACCCCCTCAAACCTGTAGTGAATTCGGCATAAAACCAATAACCAAGCGGCGGCAAATGGAGGGCCGATCACCTCAACGCAAAAAGAGCTTGTAGGCCGGGTTGGCCGTTTCTTCCACGTAGGTATAACCCAACTCGTCGAGAAACGCCTGGAGTTGTTTCTTACCGCCGTCGGGTACCTGCATGCCCACCAGCACCCGGCCGTAGGCGGCGCCGTGGTTGCGGTAGTGAAACAGGCTGATGTTCCAGCCCTGCCCCATCCGGGTAAGAAACGCCAGCAGGGCGCCGGGGCGCTCCGGGAATTCGAAGCGGTACAATAGTTCACTGCCGACCTCGGCGCGGCCGCCGACCATGTGACGGATGTGCAGTTTGGCCATCTCGTTGTCGGTCATGTCGATCACCGGGTAGCCCTTGTCGGCGAGGCGTTTGACCAGTTCGTCCCTGCCGTCCTCGCTACTGCCCAGCTGCACGCCGACGAAGACATGGGCGTCCTTGTCGTCGGCGTAACGGTAATTGAATTCGGTGATGCCACGCTTGCCGATGGTGTTGCAGAAACGGCGGAAGCTGCCCGGTTTTTCCGGGATGGTCACCGCCAGGATGGCCTCGTTGCGCTCGCCCAGTTCGGCACGCTCGGAAACGTGGCGCAGGCGGTCGAAGTTCATGTTGGCGCCGCTGTCGATGGCCACCAGGGTCTTACCGCCGGCGCCCTCGCGCTCGATGTACTTCTTCACCCCCGCCACCGCCAGCGCCCCGGCCGGTTCGGCGATGGAGCGGGTGTCGTCGAAGATATCCTTGATCGCGGCGCAGATCTCGTCGAAGCTGACCAGGATCACCTCGTCGACGCACTTACGCGCAATGCGGTAGGGCTCCCTGCCGGCCTGACGCACCGCCACGCCGTCGGCGAAGATGCCCACCTGATCCAGCACCACGCGGCGATGGTACTGCAGGGCGTGGTGCATGGAGGGGGCGTCATCGGGCTCGACGCCGATCACCTTCACCTGCGGGTAGACATATTTGATAAAGGCCGCCACCCCGGCGATCAGTCCGCCGCCGCCCACGGGCACGAACACCGCATCCAGTTGGCCGGGGTGCTGACGCAGGATCTCCATACCCACCGTGCCCTGACCGGCGATCACGTCCGGATCGTCGTAGGGGTGGATGAAGGTCAACCCCTCTTTTTCAGCCAACGCCATGGCGTGTTGATAGGCCTCGTCGTAGGCATCGCCGTGCAGCACGGCGCGGGCGCCGAAGGCGCGCACCGCGGCCACCTTGATCGCCGGGGTGGTCTTGGGCATGACGATCACCGCCTTGATGCCGAGTTTCTGCGCCGACAGCGCCACCCCCTGGGCGTGGTTGCCTGCCGAGGCGGCGATCACCCCCTTGGCACGTGCGGATTCCGGCAGATTCACTATCTTGTTATAGGCACCGCGCAGCTTGAAGGAGAACACCGGCTGCAGGTCTTCGCGCTTGAGCAGGATCCGGTTGTCGAAGCGCTGCGACAGCCTCGGCATCAGGTCCAGCGGCGTCTCCTGGGCCACGTCGTAGACCCGGGCCCGGAGTATTTTTTCGATATATTTCTGTGGCATGTCGCTAAATTATCAGCTTCTTACAGAACTTCATAGCGGTGACTTATCAAAAGAGTATCGGTATCATGATCCCACTTTCCATACGGACACGAGGTGAGCCCATGGCCTTATCACAAGACGAAATGAAGCAACAGGTCGCCGAAGCGGCGCTGGAATATGTGGAACCCGGCATGGTGGTCGGCATCGGCACCGGTTCGACGGCCAACCACTTTATCGACGGCCTGGCCAGGATGAAGGGCAAGATCGACGCCACCGTGGCCAGCTCCGAGGCCAGCGCCGAACGGCTGCGCGGCCACGGCATTGAGGTGATCGACCTCAACAGCGCCGGCAACATCCCGCTCTACGTGGACGGCGCCGACGAGTCGAACAAATATCTGCACCTGATCAAGGGCGGCGGCGGCGCGCTGACGCGCGAAAAGATCGTCGCCGCGGCAGCGGAAAAATTCATCTGCATCGCCGACGAATCGAAACTGGTGGATATGTTGGGCAAGTTCCCCCTGCCCGTCGAGGTGATCCCTATGGCGCGCAGCTATGTGGCGCGCCAGCTGGTCAAGCTGGGCGGCGAGCCGGTCTACCGCGACGGCTTCGTCACCGACAACGGCAACATCATCCTCGACGTGCACCACCTGGAGATCCTCAATCCCGTCGAGATGGAGGAGACACTCAACAACATCGTTGGCGTGGTCACCAACGGCCTGTTCGCCAGGCGCCCGGCCGATGTGCTGTTACTAGGCACCCAGAACGGTGTCAACACCATAACCTGATCAATTAGCCAGGCCGGCGGAACCTTTCAGCCCGCCCCCTGTCGGTGTGAATATGCAGAGACTCCTCATCACCATTGGCGTTGTTCTCATCGCGCTCGGCGTGCTCTGGCCGCTGCTGCAAAAATCCGGCCTCGGCCGCCTGCCCGGCGACATCGCCGTGGAGAAGGAAAACTTCAAGTTCTACTTTCCCATTACCACCTCGATCATCGTCAGTATCGTGCTGAGCCTGATCTTGTGGTTCTTTATGCGTAAGTGATTTTCCCGCTTACGCTTTTTTCAGCATCGCCAGCAACTCGTCCTTGAGCGCCAGGCGCTTTTTCTTCTGCTGCTCCAAATACTCATCCGAGGTCGGCTCGATCCCTTCTTCGATACGATGGATCTCGTGATCGATCTCGTGGTACTCGTCGAACAGCTCGGCAAAACGCTCGTTGTTCAGCTTCAGCGCATGGATGCGGTCGCGATACTCGGGCAGTTCATGGATCAGGTCATGCTTTTCGATAGGCATTTTGTTTCCTTTTTTGTTTAGCCCGCATTTCTCACACTCCTTCTACTGCGACAGCCCAATGGTACGCGCTGAGCGGTTTTCACTCCGTCGGGGTGCTCGACATAGTGTCGACTATGCCTGATCATGAAAGCCGCTCATCACGCACTCTTGAACCGTCTCGCTCCGAACGGGTGTGAGAAATGCGGGCTAGTCGGTTTCATTCGTTATTCTGCACCTGTTTCAGGCTGCGGTAAAAATTGCGCTCGTCCAGCACCCCAGTGTATCGATCATTGACCGAATCAGGCATCATCTTTTCATAGACAGCGCCGATAGCCTTACCAACAAGCCACTCACACCGCATCAATGCCTGCGACCGCGACCGACACACCAATCAGTTTCGACAAGACGGGCTTCAGGCCCGACCCGGCCCAGCTCAGGCTCATCGAACGGCTGCAGCAACTGCACCGGGCTCTGGTGGCCGAACGCCCCGCCCCCGGGCTGCTCGACCGCCTGCTCAAGCGCACGCCCTAGCCGGTGCGCGGCCTCTACATCTGGGGTGGCGTGGGGCGCGGCAAGACCCACCTCATGGATCATTTTTTTGAAGCCATGCCCTTCACCGAAAAACAGCGCGTCCATTTTCATCGCTTTATGCAGGGCATTCACGCCGAACTGAAGACCCTGCCCAGGACGCCGGATCCGCTCCAGATCATCGCCAAGCGGCTCGCCAGCAAGATCCGGCTGCTGTGCCTGGACGAATTTCATGTCAATGATATCGGCGATGCCATGCTGCTGGCCGGCGTCCTCAAGACCCTGTTCGAAAACGGCGTCACGCTGGTCACCACCTCCAATATCCCGGCAGACCGGCTTTACCAGAACGGACTGCAACGCGAGCGCTTCCTGCCCGCCATCGATCTCCTCAAACGGCACACCGAGGCGCTACATCTGGACGGCGACCAGGATTATCGCAGCGAACTGCTGGAACGCACCGGCACCTTCCATCTGAATAACGAAAACGATGTGACGCCGTTGCTGAAACAGCAGTTCAGCTCCCTCGCTCGCAACAACATCGTCATGGCGGCTAAACTCCATATCAATCAACGCGAAATCGACACCATCAGCGTCAGCGACGATGTGGCCTGGTTCGAGTTCGGCGCCCTCTGTGAAACGCCGCGCTCATCGGCCGACTATCTGGAGATCGCCCGCGAGTATCACGCCGTCATCATCAGCGACGTGCCGCAACTGAGCGAGGCAAAAGACGACGCCGCACAACGTTTCATTCATCTGATCGACGCCCTTTACGACCATAGCGTCAAGACCATCATCAGCGCCGCCGTGCGGCCGGCGGATATCTATACCGGCAGGCGCCATGGCTTCGCCTTTCAACGCACCGCCAGCCGCCTGCAGGAAATGGCCAGCGAGCAGTATCTCAGCAAGGCGCACCGCTCATAGGCGTTGCAGCGGATCCTGACGGTAAAACAGACTGAACTGCCGGTACACCTGCGGATAATGTTCATCTAACACGCGCGGCGATTCGAAGAAGGTTTCGCTCATCACGGCAAAAAATTCGGCCGGGTCCTCGGCGGCGTAGGGATCAATCGCCACATGCTGATGCCGCTCCAGCCGTGCACACAGATCTTCATAGGCGGCTGACAGCACCTCGGTCCAGGCCGCGCGCGACATATCCGCATGCAGCGGCGGCATGCCGTTGGCCGCGCCATTGAGCATATCCAGCTTGTGGGCGAACTCGTGCAGGATCACGTTGGAACCATGACCGTAGGGCCGGGCGCCGGGGCGGGCGTCCTGCCAGGCCAGGATCACCGGCCCTTGTTCCCAGGATTCGCCTTCCAGTTCCCGCTCCAACTCATGCACCACGCCGGCCTCGTCGTGTTGTTCGTGGCGGGCGACGAAGGCGTCGGGATAGACGATCACCTCGTGCCAGCCGCTGAAGTAATCCATATCGAGATTCAAGATCAAAAGACAGGCCTGGGCGGCGATGAGCACGCGCATCTCATCACTGAGTTCCAAGTCACGCGTACCGACCATCGCTTTTTCATGCAGGAAATGACTAGCCAGTTCACGCAGCCGGTGACGCTCATCACTATCAAGCCGTTGCAGCAACTCGGACCGTGCCAGGCAATACTCCCAAAGGTGGAGAGGGATGCGGTGCTTGCGCAGGAAGCGCTGCCGCCACCAACGTTGCAAGCGGTTCATGGCCGCTATAAATTTTCCCGCATGGCTTCCAGCGTTTCCCAGCGCTCATAGCAACGTCCCAACTCTGTCTCCATGTCTTTCATCCTGTCGGTAAACTCAGTCACCTTATCGGGCTTTGTTTGATAAAGATCGGGATCCGCCAGCGCCAGTTGCATCTGTTTCAACTCGCTCTCCAGCGCCTCGATCTGTTGCGGCAGCATGTCCAGTTCACGCTGGTCTTTGTAACTGAGTTTCTTCGCCGGCTTGCTTTTGGGCTTGGCAGTCTCTTTCGGTTGGTCGTTACGCGCGGCCGGCTGGGGTAGGTCGCGTTGACGCTGGCGCAGCCAGTCGTCATAGCCACCCACGTATTCGTTGACCACGCCACCGTCCTCGAACACCAGGGTGCCGGTGACCACGTTGTTAATGAAGGCGCGGTCATGGCTCACCATCAGCACCGTGCCCGGGTAGTCGATCAACAACTCTTCCAGCAACTCCAGCGTCTCCACGTCCAGATCATTGGTCGGTTCGTCCAGCACCAGCATATTGGCCGGCCTGGTGAACAGCTTGGCCAACAGCAACCGGTTGCGTTCGCCGCCGGAGAGGGAACGCACCGGCTGGCGCGAACGCTCCGGGGCGAAGAGAAAATCCTGCAAATAGCTGATGATGTGGCGCGGCTGGCCGTTGATGTTGACCTGGGTGCGGCCTTCGCTGATGTTGTCGATCACGGTCTTGTCCTGATCGAGCTGGGCGCTGTGCTGATCGAAGTAGGCCACCTCCAGCTTGGTGCCGAGTTTCACCGTGCCCTGTTGCGGTGTTAACTGACCCAATAATATCTTCAATAGCGTGGTCTTGCCGGCGCCGTTGGGGCCGATGATGCCGATCTTGTCGCCGCGCAGGAGGGTGGTGGAAAAATCCTTGAGAATATCGCGCCCGCCATAGCGCTGGCTGACACCCTTCACCTCGATGACGATCTTGCCCGACAGTTCGGCCGACTGGGTCTGGATCCTGGCCGCGCCCTGACGCTCACGCCGCTGGGCGCGCGCTTCGCGCAACGCCTTCAATGCGCGCACGCGTCCCTCGTTGCGGGTGCGACGCGCCTTGATACCCTGGCGTATCCACACCTCTTCCTGGGCCAGCTTCTTGTCGAACAGGGCGTTGGCGGTCTCCTCGGCCTCGAGCAGCTCCTGCTTGCGCTGCAGATAGGTGACGTAGTCGCCGGGCCAGCTGGTCACCCGTCCGCGATCCAGATCGATGATACGGGTGGCCAGTTTCTGCAGCAGCATGCGGTCATGGGTGACGAACAACAGCGTGCCGCGGTAGTTGAGAAAAAACTCTTCCAGCCAGTTGATGGCCGCGATATCCAGATGGTTGGTGGGCTCGTCCAGCAGCAGCAGGTCGGGATTGTCCACCAGGGCACGGGCCAGCAGCACGCGGCGCTTCATGCCTCCGGACAGCTCGGAAAATTCAGCATCCGGGTCCAGCTCCAGGCGCGACAACACCGTGTCCACCTGCTGGCTCATCCCCCAGCCGCCGGCCGCCTCCAGTTGATGCTGCACCCGCGCCAGATCAGCCATGGCGGCATCGGAGTGATCCGTCGCCAAGCGCTGTACCGCCTGATGATAGCGCGACAGCAACTCGCCCTGCTGGCCCAACCCGGCGGCCACCACATCGTAGATGGAACCGTGCATGTCGTGCGGCACCTCCTGGGTCAGACGCGCCACCTTCAGCCCCTGTTCCCGTTCGATCTGGCCGTCGTCGGGCGTGATCAACCCGGCCAGCACCTGCATCAGGGTGGACTTGCCGGCGCCGTTGCGCCCCACCAGGCAGACGCGCTCGCCCCGGTCAATCTGCAGATCAATACCATCCAACAACGGCGCACCGCCGAAACTGATGACTACATTACGCAGGGTGATTAAGGCCATAGGGACTCCTGGATTTCAGGCGGGGTATGGTACTGCGAATGACCGGAGTGCGATAGGGGCTGCGGGTGAATCGATCTGGCTTGCGTTGGGCTTCATTTCATTCAGCCCAACCTACAGGATATGCTATTTCCACATTTGTAGGTTTGGCTGAATGAAATGAAGCCCAACATTCAACGTTCCCCGTAACCACCCTCCACATCCGCCATTCGCCCACCCCAATCCGGCGCCACCCATCCACGCTCGATATATCGATGCAAAGTCGAATAAGGCCAATCTGCGGGACAGGCCACCCAGCCATGCTTTACCGGATTGTAATGGATGTAATCCACATGCCGTTCCAGATCAAGCTCGTTGCGGATTTGGTGCTCCCAATAACGCCGTTGCCAGATGCCTCTTTCACGCTTGAATGCACGACTGGCATTGATGGTCTCCACCTTTGCCAGTTGCCGTGAGAAACCGGCTTTGATCTGCGACCAGCGCAAGGGATAGTCGGCCTCGTCCTGGGGCATGCGCCAAATCGCATGCAGATGCTCCGGCAATACCACCATTGCCAGAATTTCAAATGGGCGCGCATTTTTCGCGGCCTTGATTGCGGCACGCAACTCATCGATATGCCGCACCAACAGATCACTGCGCCGGTCGGCGAGATTGACGGTAAAGAAATAGGTGCCGCCCGCCGCATTGGCTCGACGATAGCGCATTTGCGTTTTTGCCCCCCCGGGGTGTTGGGCTTCATGTTATTCAGCCCAACCTACCTAATAGCGAGTGTTTCGTAGGTTGGGCTGAATAACATGAAGCCCAACATTATTTGCCCAACAACAACGCTATTTTCTAAGCAAGGTCAGCGGTCTTGCAACCACCCTCGATACAGCAGTTTTCCCCCCGCACAAAGCGGCACGACCACACCGCCAGCAGCGCACCGAGGATGGTCGCCGAAAGATAAATCCACAGATCGGCCAGATTGAAGGAGGCCAGCGCCGGCCCCAGGGAGCGGGCCGGATTCATGGAGGCGCCGGAAACGGGGCCGGCGAACAGGGCCTCGAGCATCACAACCGCGCCGATGACGATGCCGGCCACCAGCCCCTTTTCCTTGGCCCCTTCGGCCACACCCAGGATAACCGTCATCAGCCACCAGGTGAGGATCAGTTCCAGCACGAAGCTTTGCAGCACCATACCGCTCGGCAGGGTGGCACCGAGGCTTTGGTGGTCGGGAAACATCAGCCTTAGCGTTAGAGAAGCGGCGATCGCCCCGCCGCTCTGGGCCAGGATGTAGGGCAGGACCTGGCCGCCGGGAAAGCGCTTGGCGGCCCAGAAGGCGAGGGTGACGGCGGGGTTGATATGGGCGCCGGAGATGTCGCCGTAGGCGTAGATCACCGCCAGCACGATGAGGCCGAAGGTGATGGCGATGCCGACGTGGGTAACGGCGCCGCCACTGACATCGTTGATGACGATGGCACCGGTGCCGGCCAGCACCAGCATGAAGGTAGCGAGGAATTCGGCCAACAGCATGGGTCTCACGACTTACAGATACTCCTCGATGCGCTCGACAAAGCCGCGGATCTCATCGCGCACGCGGCGATAATGGCCCAGGGCCTCTGCTTCGGTCTTGGCGGTCTTGGCCAACTTGGGCGGGTCATCGAAGCCGACGTGGATCACCCGGGGCGCGCCGGGGAAGACCGGGCAGTTTTCGTCGGCATGGCCGCAGACGGTGAAAACCACGTCGAACTCCGCGCCCAGATCGTTGACGTTGTCGGAGCTGTGGCCGGAGATGTCCACCCCGGCCTCGGCCATCACCTGCACGGCATTGGGGTTGAGGCCGTGGGTCTCGATGCCGGCGGAAAAGAAATTGTATTGGTCGCCCTTGAGGGCCCGGCCCCAACCTTCGGCCATCTGGCTGCGGCAGGAGTTGCCGGTGCATAAGAACAGGATATTCAGCTTTTTTTCCATCATCTCGATCCTTGGGAGGCGGCGCGGATGCCGGCCCAGAACACAGCAAGCTGTTGATGATACATGCTGGATATTGCAGAAAAGTTACTCCGGCGCAGCACCAGCGGCACACCGTAGAACAGCGCGGCCAGACCCGCCATGATAGTGGGGATGTGGGCATTGGGTGGCAGCTCACCACCACGCACGGCCTGCTCCAGGGCCGGCAGCCAGGCCTTGTCGACGCCGCCTACCGGCAGTTCCTCGATGCCCTCGTAGTCGGGATAGGCGATCTGGCGCTCGGCCAGGCCGATCTCCATGGGTTCGGGCTTTTCCCGCAGCAGGGCCTGGCGGGCGATGATCTCGCCCATCACACCGGGCTGTTGCTGCAAGGCCGCGGCCATGAAATCGAAGCAGACGGCCACCGCCGCCAACCCTTTCACCTGGGCATGACGGCAACGCCAGCTCAGCTCCAGCATCCACAGCTGGGTGTAGTAATCGAGCAGCTCGCTCTTGCGTGGGAAATAGTTGAAGAAGGTCGCCTCGGAGACCTCTGCATCCTCGCACAGGTCGCGCACCGTCACATCCTCAAGGGTGACGTGCTCCAGGCGCCGGACCAGGGCCCGGGCCAGCTTCAGGCGTGTCCTGGCGAATTTGCGCTCTCTCAGGCCCGGTTTTTTGGTCATTCTGATAGCCTCACCTTAAATATAAAGTTATCTGTATTTTTTTAGCTGTCATTGAATCTAAACAAAAACATATCATTTTTCAATTAGATACCAACCACCTCCAATATCTGCTATAACCTTCTGGGCGCTCAAGGACGATAAGAACCCAGGACAAAGAAATAATCATGGACACCCTCATCAACGCCTTTGTCGTCCTGTTCATCGTCACCGACCCCATCGGCGTGGCGGTGATCTTCGCCGCCCTGAGCCGCCGTCATCCCGAGGCGGCACGCCGGCGCATGGCCGTCGCCGCCACCCTGCTCTCCAGCGCCATCCTGCTGGGCTTCTTTCTGTTAGGCGCCCGCCTGCTGGAGGTGCTGGGCATCACCCTGCCGGCGTTTCGCATCGCCGGCGGGGTGCTGCTGTTCCTGATCGCCATCGACATGGTGGTGGTACGCCAGTCGGGACTGCGCGCCACCACCTCCGGCGAGCAGTCCGAGGCGGAACAGAAGGCGGATTTGAGCGTCTTCCCGCTGGCCTTCCCGCTCATCGCCGGGCCGGGGGCCATGACCACGGCGTTGCTGATGTCGGGACAGAACAGCGGCTTCCCCGCCACCTTCGGGCTGATGGGCGTGATCTCGCTGGTGATGGCGCTGACGCTGGCCAGCCTGCTGTTCGCCGCCACCATCACCCACCGCCTGGGCTAGACCGGCGCCAACGTCATCACTCGACTGCTGGGACTGATTCTGGCGGCGCTGGCGGTACAATACATCCTCGACGGCGTCAGGCAAGGCCTGTTGGCATAAGCCGGCCATGATGGGGCGCGCTGCTTTTGCAGCCCACTTTGCTGGTTTCGGCCCCACTATTCGCCTGAAACAGGCGAAAAACCATGCCTGATTCCCCACTCCTCTCCCAGTATTTGGCGGATTCTGCAAACATCTCGCCACCCCCCGGCCAAAGGTACTTGACGCCCATGTTAAACTGGCCGCCGTCTCAAAAAACTATGGCGGAAATAATGTCGACTATCGAATCCCTGTTACAGCAACGCATTCTGGTCCTGGACGGCGCCATGGGCACCATGATCCAGCGTTACAAACTCGAGGAAAAGGACTATCGCGGCGAGCGCTTCGCCGACTGGCCTTCAGACCTCAATGGTAACAACGACCTGCTGGTGCTGAGCCAACCCGGGATCATCAAGGAGATTCATACGGCCTATCTGGAAGCCGGCGCCGACATCATCGAGACCAACACCTTCGGCGCCACCAGCATCGCCATGGCCGATTACGACATGCAGGCGCTGGCCTATGAAATGAACGTGGCCGGGGCGCGCCTGGCACGTGAGGCCTGCGACGCCGTCGCCACCCCCAGTAAACCGCGCTTCGTCGCAGGCGTGCTCGGCCCGACCAACCGCACCGCCTCCATCTCACCCGACGTCAACGACCCGGGCGCGCGCAACGTCACCTTCGACGAGCTGGTGGAGGCCTATGCCGAGGCCAGCCGCGGCCTGATCGAGGGCGGCGCCGACCTGATCCTGATCGAGACCATCTTCGACACCCTCAACGCCAAGGCGGCCGTCTTCGCGGTGCAGAGCGTCTTCGACGAGCTGGGCCAGGAGCTGCCCATCATGATCTCCGGCACCATCACCGACGCCTCGGGCCGCACCCTGTCGGGCCAGGTGACGGAGGCCTTCTACAATTCCCTGGCCCACGCCAAACCCCTTTCCATCGGCCTTAACTGCGCCCTGGGCGCGCAAGAGCTGCGCCAGTACGTGGAAGAGCTGTCACGGGTGGCCAACTGCTACGTCTCCGCACACCCCAACGCCGGCCTGCCCAACCCGCTGGCCGAGACCGGCTACGACGACACCCCCGAGA
>JASBUE010000330.1 GCA_030148045.1 Candidatus Tenderia sp. | reverse complement strand
CAGAACGCACCGCCGTCTCCAGGCTAGACTGATCACCGAATTTTCCTGCATGAAAGGGCGGCATCCAGAAATACACCACCTTGCTGAGCGAACGCCATGCCGTTTGAAGTGGGTTTTCGAACATGTAATCCACGGCCTTGTCCCGCAGGATTGCCATAGACTCAAGCTGCCCTTTTTCCCGGCGCAGGGCATACCATTCAGATCCCATCGGCGTGTCTTGAATCCCGACAAAGCCAACCGAGGAATTGGCGTTGTTGCCCAGATAAAGATTAAAACTTCCGTTGGTATTGAGTACCGGCTGGCCGAGTTCCGAATACGTATAGGCCAACCAAGGCGTCAAGGCGATGGCACAGCCGAGAATACAGCCCAGGGACGGCCCCCAACGCAACCCGGACAATGACGGCTTGCGGAGATTGAAACCGATCACCACCACAGCGATCAATGCCCCGGTCAATATGATCGCCGGCCCTACCATCAACTCCATACCGAATATTAGCCCGAGGGTCAGCGCCGCAAATAAGCCGGGGCGGCGGGAGTAACGCAGCAGAATCACTGTCTGAAGCAGAAGCAGCGGCACCATCAGATTTTCTTTAGCCACATATTCGGTATACAAAACGGCCGGCGGATAAACGCCCCACAACAGGGCCGCTGCGGCCGCCCACTTCCAACTCGGCAGCGCTTCCCTGCCGCAAAGATATACCAGCAACACGCTGACGACGCCCAGGACCGCGTTTACGAAACCGACCACCTCCACGCCAGCACCGAAGAGCGCGAAAAAAGGAACGAGAAACAAGGGATATCCGGAGCTATAAAAGGCGACGTTACCCATCCCGTCGTTCATGTGTCCCGTAGCCAGCATGGAGGTCGCCATTCTCATGTAGATGGCGTAATCCGACACCGGCGCTATGTCCAACACCATGACGGCTGCGAGCCTGATCGCTGCCGACAATAACAATATCGTAAACAAGACTCCAGCCTTGGTCATATTGGCGGACATAGCATGCCTCATCCGCTATGCGCTGCGTCCCACCAGGACACAACCGATCGCAATCAGTATGGTTCCGGCAATGCGCGCAGGCGTAACCGTTTCATTGAGAAGAAAGGCGCCGAAGGCCATGGTGACGAGAAAACTGACGCCCACGAACGGATAGGCGATGGAAAGATCGACTTTCGACAGGACCCAGAGCCACATCCCCACGCTCAGCCCGTAAATCAACAGGCCCAGCCATATCAGTGGGGAAAACGCCACCGCCACCAGCGCATCCCCAAGACCGCTTTCAAAGGCGGACTGCACGTGGCTCCGCATAACACCGAGCTTCAGAGCCAATTGCGCGCACGCAGACAAGGTCACCGTCAGCAGTATCAGACCTAAAATAAGATATGTCATATCGATCCCCACTCAGAATTAAACATATCGAGCCAACAGCACGACGACGACAAATGCCGCACCGACCATTTGACTCACCCGGTCCTTGATCGCAAACACCACCGGGTCCTCGAATATCTTCCCCCTGCGCGCCCCGATCCAAATACGATTCCCCCAATACAGCATCAGCAGGCATAGACCCCATAACAATTCGGGGGTCCTGTAGAGCACAGCCACTTCATCACTGTTGATATACAACGCCAATACCACCACGGAGGCCGTGATCGTCGAGGCGCCAAGACTGAACATGGTCTCGGTGTCCGCTGCCGAGTAGCCCCGTACATGCGCCTTTTCGTCGGCCTCGGACAAGGCGGACACCTCAATATAGCGCTTGAGATAAGCCAGGCTGACGAACACGAAGACCGAAAAGGCCATCAACCACGAAGACAGCTCGATATCCACGGCCTCGGAGCCCGCCACCACACGCAAGGTGTACAGCACCGCCAGAGTCATCACATCCGCGGTCGATACCCGTTTCAGGAAAAACGAATAGGCATTCGTCAATAGATAGTAAACCAACAACACACCGACGAAAGACAAGGGCAGAAACAACAAGGCGATGGCAAACGCCGCCAGGGGCAGACCGGCGGCCCCGACCATCCCGATGGTCAGGGGCAGCTCGCCCGAGGCCAACGGCCTGTTGCTCTTGGTAAGGTGACGACGATCCGCCTCCAGATCCAGCATATCGTTCAGAAAATAGACGCCTGAGGCACAGATACCGAAACATAAAAAGGCCAGCGCCGCCGATATCAACGTCGGAACATCTATATAGGCGTGCGAGGTGAACATGGGGACAAACACCAGCAGATTCTTGGCCCACTGATGAATGCGCATTTCCTTGAGCAAGGCCCGACCGAGCGAGTGGGGAGAAGCGATGATTTTCTCGGCCTTACCCTGGCGTTTGGCACGTTCAACATCGCTGCGCGGCGCATTTACTAGAATATTCGAGCATGACTCCGCCCAAATCGGACGATCTGCAACACTGTCCCCTGCATAAGCGAAACTCCGTCCATCCGCCTCCCGCAGGATCGCCGCCAGCTTCTTCATTCCTTTGAGGTTGATCTCCACATCCGAGGCGATGACCCTGTCGAACAATCCAAGGTAATCGGCCACCTGATGCGCATAGCGTTGATTCGAAGCCGTGGCCAGGACGATCTTCTTGCCTTGATCCTTTTGTTCCCGCAGATAATCGATCAACTGATTTTCAAAGGGAAGATAGTCCATGTCGAGATCGACCAGGCGCGCCACGCGGTCTTTGGCATAGGACCGCCCCTGCAAGATCCAGATGAGCAAGGAAAACATCCGCAACGGGTTCGCCTTGATCAGCTTAAGCACACTTTCGACAAACAGGTCCGTACGCACCAGTGTTCGATCAAGATCTACGAATATATACTTTGCTTCACTCTGCATACCAAATACTCTAAGCGTCGAAGAAAACGCAGCAACACATCGTGCTTACCCATTCAATCCAGCCTCCCGAACGTAGACATCCCGCGAAGTGCCGCGATGAATCTGAGCCCCTAATCGTTCATCCAATGCTCGAGTTTCGACTTGAGCCGGGCGGCGATCTCCGGATTCCGGTCGATGACATTGTGCCTGCATGCCGGATCCTCGCGAATATTAAAAAGCTGATACAGGGCACCGTCGGTAAGCGGCTGATAGCTCAGCTTCCAGTCCCCCAGGCGCACCATACGATCCTTGGCCGCCACCACGATGTCTTGAAACTGCGGCTTCAATGAAATCATTCCCGAGGCCTTGTCCGGCACCTCCAGCAATTCGGGCAAACTGGGATAACGCAAATGTCCGTCCGGCGTGCCGGGCAGATCGGTGAGCCAGACGCCGGTCTCGTAAAACGCGGGCAGGTCCTCTTCCGCCGACTCACCACGCATCAATCGCGTAAGCGATACTCCTTCCATGCCCTCGGCGCAGGGCGCACCGATCAGATCGAGTAGAGTCGGTGCCAGGTCCACCGTGCGCACCACACTGGACACCGTCTGTTGCCGCCGATTGCGCGGATCGGCGATAATCAGAGGCACCCGCGCCGAAAAATCACCAATGGCCGAATTCCCCTGGCCCCAGGTCTCATGCTCGAAAAACTCCATGCCGTGGTCGCTGAAAATCACCACCACGGTATTGTCTGACAATCCGGAGTCCTCCAGATAATCCAGGATGCGCTTCAATTCATCGTCGAAATTCTTCACGCAGCCGTCGTAGAGGTTGATGATCTGATCGAGGTCGAATTCGGTCTTCGGCTCCCCCTGACGGCGGATGATCTCGAAGGGATCGCGCAACCTGGCCATGGCGAACTTGGATTCACCGCGATACTCGCGATCGGCGTACATCGTGTAATAGGGATACTTGGAGGCAAACGGAGGATGCGTCGTCGCCATGAACGACATCAGAAAAAACGGCTCATCGCGCTGCGCCAAGCGCGCGATCATACGCCGTGTATCGCGCCCGACCTCCTCGGTCAGCGGATGTCCGCCCAAATAATAGATTTCAGGCAAGAACACCTTGCCGAATAGATTCTGCGTAAACAAAGACAGAAACAGACGAATATCCTTAGGCCCCTGCCGCAACAGGTATTTAATATTCCATTGGTCATGGGGCATCTCGGTATATTCGAAGCCGAAGTCGAGCTTGTTCAAATCGGAAATGGCCCAGTCACCCACCGCCGCGGTGCGGTAGCCCTGACGCCTGAGAATATCGGGTAGCGCGGCGACCGGCAGATGGGTCTCGGCGGGCGAGAGGAAGTTGTCGCGCACGCCGTGGGTGTGGGGCCAAGTCCCCGTAAGCATCGAGGCCAGGCTGGGGGCCGTGCGCGCGCAGGGCACATAGCAATCGGTAAAGCGGGTCGCGCGGTCGGCCAGCGCCTCCAAGGTCGGGGTGAGTTCGCGCGGATACCCCATGCCGTTCAAACGGTCGGCACGCAGGGTGTCCGCGCCGATCATGACGATATTGGGACGGTTCCGGTCGCCCCGCGCCTTGACCGGCTGCGGCTCACGCTGCCAGGCGGACAGCGACAAGACCATGATATAGGCCAGGGTGATCAACAGGATGGCGCCAAAGGCAAGCCAATCCGCCGCGCCGGCCAATTTCATCAGTGCGGCCCCGAGCAAAGCGACGATACCGCCCCAAAGGACAATATCCAGGGCCCTGAGACGCCCCGGTGTGAGCTGTTCCCACAGGGCATAGAAGTGGGTCATGGAATAATGGGACGACGAGGCGATTACACCGGGCGAGTAAAGCAGCTTGCGCAGGAACTGGCGCGCGCTCAGAATCAAGAGTGCCGTGCCCCCCGCCGCCAACGCGGAAATCGTGTCATAAGCGTATCCCAGTAGTTCCATCCCGGCTACGTAAACCATGCCCCCGACGAAGGCCATCAGAGTGGAAATCACAAAGGCGTAGAGCGTAAGCCGGCCGAGCGCGTAAACCAGATAGAAGCGGTACCGCGACAAGACGCCTTCGGCGATCTGGGGGCCCGTGAGGGCGAAATCGCGCAGCGACTTGGCCAACATCAGCAAGGTGACAACGGCACCGACCAGCAGACACGCGCCGAAGCCCTCGGCCAGTGACTGAAGAATGAGACGGTCGGTATCGGTCATCAGCATGCCAAGCCTTGCATCAAGATCGGACTCTCCTTGGATGTTGCGCCACTCATCGCCCCTGTCATGTCGGTTCCGATATACCTGAGCAACGGCGCATGGGTGAAGCGCGGCTTCATAAACGACGCCCCAGCAGCATGTCCCTGGCCAGCCCCAGACAGAGCCTGCCGCGACCCAAGGGCGACAAGGCGAAGGCGCGCAGAACATCCGCCAGCGCCGCGCCGCGTTCGCCGGCCCGGTAGGCCCCTTTGGCGTAATCGGCATAGACGCCCGCCAGACTGGCGCGCCAAAAACTCCCCTGCCGCTCGGGCGACAGCAGCGCGCGGTTCTTTTTAATCGATCGCAAGGCCGATTCGCGCATGGCGGCCAGGTTACGGCTGACGCTCTGTTCGCGCCGCAGGATCACCACCAACGGCGCGGGGACACAGGCATAACCGGACACGGCGGCCAGCCTGATCCAAAGATCGGGATCTTCGAAACCGCGCAGGCCTTCATCGAACAGCCCCACCCGCTAGAACAAGGCCTTGCGCGCCATGACCGCCGAGCAGCCGCCGGCAATGGCCGCGTTCTCGCTGAAAAGCGTCTCCAGCACATTCACCGTATCCAGCGGCGGGCACTGCCAGTCGTTAAGGAATTCACCGTCCGGATTCTCAACCCGCGCCGCGGTGGAACAAAAGCCGAGCTCGGGGCGCGCCCGCATCAACTCCAGCTGCCGGGCGAGCTTGTCCGGCAGCCACCAGTCGTCGGCATCAAGAAACGCCACGTACTCCCCGCGCGCGGCACGGATGCCCGCATTGCGCGCGGCGGACATGCCGGCATTGTCCTGATAGATCACCTTGATCGTATCGCCGTAGCGCTGGAGCACCTGCCGGGTGT
Organism: Candidatus Tenderia sp.; assembly: GCA_030148045.1. Lineage (GTDB taxonomy): Bacteria > Pseudomonadota > Gammaproteobacteria > Tenderiales > Tenderiaceae > Tenderia. The sequence goes on along the minus strand of JASBUE010000330.1, from coordinate 9,665 downwards.
CATCCGTGCTGCCGTCGTTGACGACGATGAGCTCGAACTCACGCAGGCTTTGGGCGAGCACACTGTCGATGGCGCGAGCCACGCACCAGGCCACGTTGTAGGCCGGCATGACAATGCTAACGACCGGATTATTATCAGTCATCGGCATACCCCAACTCAGTCATTAAGGGCCGGATTGCCGGCAGAATACCTGCGATCGCCTCCGGATTATGCTGCTTCCATTTTTGCCGCTTGGGCGTGCCCTTGACGATACTGGTGGGCCGGCGGCTGAGGTTGGCGCAGCGGGTCTCCAGCGCCTGATCGAAGGGAATGTCGAGGCGTTCGAACACCGGGCGAAACATCTCCACCGGCCGCTCGAAAATATCCTCGTAACGCAACTGTATCCACTGCTGCGGCGGAATGAGCCGCTTCGCGTCCAACGCCATGCGGTTGGCAGTCAGCCACTGATAGGCGCAGACCTCCGCCAGCGAGGCGCGGTTGTAGTCGCGCCAGCCGGGCGGCAGAAAGAAAGACCAGTCGGAGAATTCACCGTCGTTGATCGCCACCGTCTCGGGACAGGGCCCCAGGAATTGGGACAGGCGAAAATGGCCGTCGTGGCGCCAGCCGTCCATCATGGAACTGATATTGTCCCGACCGTCGCGATGGATGTAGACGAATGTCGCCCGGGGAAACAGCTGGTAAAGATAAGGCAGGCGCATGACGTTGATACAGGTCTTGTCCAACACCCTGCCCCGTCCCAGACGCTGATAGAAGTAGCACAGCGCGGCGTCGCGATGGTCCGGTTTAGCATCGCCGGCATAAGCCGCTTCGGAATGCCAGCCGTTCAAGTGCGGCCCCCAGAGACCGTTCCAAAAGCCGGGAATCTCATAGCCCAGGGAATGTAACTGGGGTGCAGCGGCGATGGTCTCATACGTAACGGTGGTGCCGGAACGGGAACAGCCCACCACGAATACGGGATCGGGCATGGCGGGCCGTGTCAGCCGCCACCACCAAGCGCGCACCGTGTACCTGGCCTGACGCAGGTTCTTGGCCCGGATCTCGGGGTCCAGCAGTTTGTGAATGTTGCGCAGCTTCGCCATGCTCAATGCTTCCCCGAACCCGTCGGCGAGTGGGCCTGCAGCCTGTCCTTATGACGCAGGTGATAACCGCGGCATTCGCCCATGGCCGCCGCCAGGCGCACCAAATAAAAGCGACGATGCTGCGCCTTAATCGCCGTCAGCACCGACAACAGGTAACCGGCGACCTTACGGTACATGAACGCGGGCACGCGCCCCCCCGAGGCACTGTTGTCCTCGGACAGGCGCACATTGGAGGCCGAGCGGATATAGGCCTTTTTGATCAAATAGGAGAGCGCGAGTCGTTCGCCATCGACATAATGATATTGCACAACATCGGGCACGTACTGCAGCCGCGCCCCCAGATGCAAGGCGCGGCGCACCCATTCCAAATCCTCCGCCCCGCCCAGGTTGTGACCGACCGGGCCGAACTCGGTGGAAAACCCGCCGACGCGCTCGCACCACTCACGCCGCAAGAACAGATTGCCGCCGCCCGGAATGGCGCTATCGAGCCCGAGCGGCTTGGGCGTATCGCCCTGGTCAAAGCGAGGGACAGGCAAGGGATAAATTCGGTACGGCCCTTTGTCATGCACCCAGCCCGGTTCCGAACCGTCCCAGTCGGGCAGGATACGGCCGCAAAACAGGTCCGCATCGGGATACGCTTCCGTGGCACGGCACAGATTCACCAGATAGGCGCTATCCACCCGGTGATCATCATCGACAAAGGCCACCAGATCCGATCGAATCCGTGGAATGGCGCTGTTCAGAGCGTGGGATTTACCCGGGGTGGGTTCATCGAACCAGTCCAGAGACAAGGCATGCGGTTTTGTCTGCTTATAATTTTCAAGCTCGATGACGGTCTCGTCACTGCAAGCGTTTGCCGCCACCAGAATGTTAACCTGCCACCGTTCGGGCCGCTGCGCTGCATTCAAATACTCCAAAGTGCGCAATAAGAGGTCAACACGGTTATGCGTGCAGATTAGGATGGTCAGAGAACGCATGGCGACGGCCGGTTAGCGAGCTTCATTCCTGGCAAACATCCACGCCAGAATATAGCCCCAGAAATACACCGCATTCATCTCCAAGCGCAGCGAGGCGTCACTGCCCTCGGCCCAACGCCGCTTGAGGGCACGGCCAACGGCCCTGCCCAATTGCGGCAACAGGTACAGCGGCGGCAGGCGCGAGCCTTCACCGCGCCTGCGCGCGCCCTCCATGCGCCCCTGGCGATAATGAAGCTCGAGAAAATAACCCCGCCTGAGCTTGTTCACTTGAATGCGATGATAAATAACCGCATCCGGCACCCAGCGGATCTTGTGCCCCCCCGCCAGTACGCGGCGGTAGAACTCCGTATCTTCGCCGCCGTCATTGACGCTACCCTTGCGCCCGAGTTCGGTATCGAATCCACCGACCGCATCAAACAAGTCTTGCCGTACCGCAAAATTGCCCCCGTAAAAGGGGGTGCCGGTTTCGGTCAACCAGCACTCGTCACCGTGATTGAGCTGACCGAGAAAGCCTAGCAGCTCGTCCTGCAGCCAGGCCGGTCGTTCGCCCTGCTCGAACATGACCTCTATCCGGCCACCCAGGGCGTCGGGCCGGTTATTCACAATGGCCTGTTCATAGGCCTGCAACCAGGCGGAATCGGGCGTTTCGTCATCGTCGACGAATAAAATATATTCACCGCGAGCTTCCTCAATGGCACGGTTGCGCGCATTGGACAGGCCCAGCTTCATCTCCCGCACCACACGCACCGGTACGCCTTCCGGGCGCCATGCGGTGTCAGCCAATAGGGCCGGTGTCGCGTCGGAACTGGCATTGTCCACCGCCACCAGCTCCCAACCCCGCACCGGCGAATCCAGCCTGCCCAAATCGCCCAGGGTACGGCGCAAACGGTCGGCATGATTGTGGCTGCACAGCGCCACCGTTATCAGCGGAGTGTCGACTTGGTTTTTTTATGTCGTCGTCATGTGCGCGCCCCCAGCCTCATAACCCCAAGCGGCTTTTCACCCGACCGCCGTAATAGCGCAGAGTCTGGCGCCAAGAACCGTCGTTTGCACCGTAATACATCTTGCGCAGCAACATGGCCGGGGTGTCGGTGCCGAACACATCCAGACGACGGATACGATAGGGGTGGACATCGCGGCGGTTGAAACCCGGTTGCACGGAAAATGCGGCCTGATAGCCCGCCTCCCGCGCGGCGTTCAGGACGCGCTCGTCGTAGCGGCCGTAGGGATACGCCAGATAAGGGACCGGTTGCCCCAATAATGCCTCCAGATCCCGGCGCGAGCCGCCCAGCTCATCGGCCAACTGTTCATCCGAGAGGGTGGGGAGATCGGCGTGCAGCCGGGTATGCGACTGAAAGCTAAAGCCCATGCCGCGCAACGCTTCGATATGCTCTTGTGTCATCAGCGGATAGGTGTCGCCGCCGGGGTTTTGGCTGCGACACCATTCGTCCCGCTTGCCAATGAGCTGACTGACCAGAAATACCGTGGCCGGCCAGTTCATGTCGCGCAACAGAGGCGCCCCATGTTCGTAGACCCCCAGGAATCCGTCATCGAAGGTGAGCAGAAAACTGCCTTCCGGCAGCGGCTTGTCGCCCGCCAGCCAGGCGAAGAAATCGTCCAGGCCGCAGGCCTGCATGCCCTTCGCCGCGAGTCTTTCCATCTGCGCGGCGAACAGCTCCGGCGACACGCAGTAGCGCCGCTCCCAATCGTTATGCGCCTCACCGATGCGGTGATACATCAATACCAGAACACGCTCCGCCTGCTTCATGCCCGCTCGTCTCCACGTTTTCTATCGACAACCCCCACCAGCTTGGCAAACAAAAACTCGGGAAGTAAGGCGGGAACGAGATACTTCAAATCCCTGGCCTTCCAGGCACGATGCCTCAGGGACAGGGCAAACAGTCGCCGAGCGTTGACCAAATCCCGGCGCCAATAGGCCCGATACCCCTCCTTGAGCAGCTGCCCGTCGACCAGCTCCTCCAGGCGTTCTTTGCCCAGATGATCGACCAAGCCGGGAAACGACTCGATGAAGTCACGCCGCACCTCCACCGCATCGAGCACCTGACGCCATTTGGTCGCGGAAATCTGGCCACTGCCATGCCAGCGATAAAATGCCAACACCTCCGGCGCCCGGACAATCTTCTGGGTATGTCCGAAAATACGCAACCACAGGTCATAATCCATGGAGGAAAAGCGCCGCTCAGAAAAGCCGCCGACGGCATCCAGCACCGAACGCCTGACCAGCGCAGCATGGATGGGCCAGGGGCAACCGCGCAAAAAATGGGCCGCCGCATCCTCGGATTCATAGGCTGGCGGGATATATGGCTCGGAGTTGGCGGCGCGCTCGCCCACGTTCTGCCAGCCGCAATAACTCAAGTCGGCGTCGTTATCCCTGAGCGCCGCGAGCAGTACTTCAAGACAATCCTCCCGCCACCAGTCATCGGCATCGAGAAACGCAACGAACTCCCCCCGGGCATGGCTCAGTCCGAGATTTCTGGCGGGATACGGCCCCTTACGGTCCTGCTGATAAAGCCGGATACGACCCGGATGGGCCTCACCCAGGCGCGTCACGATCTCGCGCGACGCGTCCTGCGAGCCATCATCGACCACAATGACCTCGTTATGGGGATAGGTTTGCTCCAATACGCTGACTATCGCTTCTTCCACATACGCAGCCGCGTTGTAGCAAGGCATGATTACCGAGATAAGTGCGTTTTTAGTATCGTCCGCCATCAACTCTTATATATCCATTCGCCACATTGGATGCCAGCCCCGATCATGCACCCGGAAACAGGCTGGCCAAAAGGCCTCTCCAACCCGGGGCATCATCACTACCGGTAGTGCCGCGCATCAACACGGAATGCTTACCCAAGCGTTTGGCGTTCTTGGCCATGTTCCCTTCTGTAAGCATGAGCACGGTGACATGGTCATCTTTGTAGGACTCGACCCTGCGCACCATAAAATCCGGCTTGAGATAAGACTCGTAATATTCGATCGCATTGGCCCTCATTTCGGAAATCCGATCGCGGTCCATGGCGAGCGCGCGCCTGATCTTGTCTTCCAGATCGGCCTTGCCGTCGAAGGCGATACAATTCTTCATATCCGTCAGGGCGGGGTCCAACCATTCCGGATAGTTGGTAATGGGAACCGCCCCGACGGCCATCGCCTCGACAATATTGTGACACATGGGCATGACATAGCCCGGCGGACTGAGAAAGAAATCCGCCCGCGCCAGATTATCGAACCAGAACCGATCATCCACCCATATCTCGCCGGTATCGACAATGACACACTTATTTGTGTAAGCCTGCGCCATTCGCTCAAGCGCCGACAGATCCTTAATTACAACCGTTTCCTCGCCCAGCCGCTCAACCAGCGTGTTAATGATCTCCAGCCGCGGCAGCTTGGGTTTCGGATACCGCACCCGGTTACGGACATAGCCCTTGGTATCGCCCGAGAAAAATACCCTGATGTTTTTATCTGCACTCCGGTATTCGTCAAGCCTGGTCTCGTAATTGCGCACCGCATGTACCGGATGCACGGTAAACGGCATGATGACGGGCTGCTTGAACCAGTAAGGGGAAAAGACATCGAATCGAACCTGGACCTTCTTTTTCCAAGGCATGCGCGCCAGCGCCTCATCCTCCTCGTCGAAGAGATAGAAACATCCGGTAGTCTCCTGTGGCAATTGATCCGTGAGCGACACATTCGCCAGTTCAAGGGCCATTTGGCCGTACTTCTCCAGTTGCCCGGCATCCAGGTTGTCATGGAGCTTGATGTGGTAACCCGCCCCGGAAAAAGCGTTAAGCAGGGAAAACAACAACCTACCCTGTTCGAGCAGGATATCCTTTCCCAAAAATTTGGCGTACAAACAGCGCTTATCCGTGCTCATAATTCACATATCCGGCATTCAAGGCGGCGGCAACGCCGCCCTCATTCACCCCCGATAACCTTCTGCAACACCTCAAGGTACGCCCTGCCAAACTTGAGATCCGGCTCAAGGTGATTACCCTCCGCCCACTCGTTCCATGCCTTTATAAAAAGTATTTTCTGATCCGTGGGATGTTGTTCCACTTTACCCAGCGCATCTTCAAGAAGACGCACGAACAGCTCGGGCGTGGAGCCGTGGAACACCAAACCGTTCATACCCGCGCGAGGGGTATTGTCCCAGTTCGGCAACACACAGGGATAATCAACAAAGTCGGTGGCATCGCGGCGCAGCAGAAAGGGCAGCATCTCCTCATATTCATAAATAGACAGCTGATGCGCGCCGCGACCCAGCAACACCTTCAGCTTTGCATCCAGAAATTTGCCCGGCACCCGCCCATTACGGGGCGGCAGTTTCTGCATCATGCAGGCATCGAAACCGCATTCGCGCGGATCCCAGCCCGGATTGAAGTGCGAGACCCCCACCAGGTGCAGTCCCTTCAAGCCCGCCTGCCGGGCCCGTTCGCGCCAATAGTCGGTAACACGCACAACATCCGGAATGTCATCCGGGCGATAGACCATGAACAAGGGCTTGCCGTCCACCGTGATGTAGCGCGGGTCGGAAAACGCCTTCAACAAGAAATCGAAATGGGCGGCATGATCTTCCATACCGGGGTAGGTCTGCTCCACCAGGATGCGATCCGGACAGCCTTGCCAAATACTGTTCCAACTATGGTTGGCCCAGCACAAACAGAAAGGAAAGTCCGGCTCCCCTGAGGCCAGGATTTCATTTACCGGCAGCTCCAGCATGCGACGACCGCCGCCGAGCCAGTAGTGGTAATAACAAAAGCCTTCCACTCCATATTCGCGGGCCAACTCGGCCTGAGCGGCACGGGCCTCCGGTAGACGCAAATCGTAAAACCCCAGGTCCGCGGGCACATGGGGTTGATAGTGACCCCGATACAAGGGCTTGGCCTTGGCGGTGTTGGTCCATTCGGTGAACCCCCTGCCCCACCACTCATCGTTTTCGGGGATCGGGTGAAACTGGGGCAAGTGGAAGGCGATGGCGCGAGCTTTTTTATTCATACCGACTACTTTGTTGATCTTTATGCGGAGGGGGGGTGCCCCATCTGAAGAAAAAATATTTCCGGTTTGTCACACGGCAGGCCTCAAACACATCAGGCGGCAGCCACGAAAAATTGTGCCATTTTAACCTAATCTATTGTTACTATGTGGGAAATTTGTTGGATTCAATATGCCTTCTGGCTGCTTAATCGGGCCCTTGAATAGCACGATACCGCCAAAATCCTTAATGTAGGTATCGCTTAAAACACTTTGAACATTAGGCGACGCCGCATAAAATATGCGCCTGGAACCATAAATTACCCGGCAATTAGTGTAAGGTGTTGATTCAGTTAACAGCGACTCGTTTCAGAACTATAACTCCGGCCACCGGGCCCAGCGCCGCAACAACCCTTATGTATTTTATTGTTTTTCAATAAAAATTAAGCATGTGATCAGCCAGAAAAACCCAATAAGCGTGCATGACCACCCTCCAGGATAAAAACCCGTGAGCACACTTTCCGAAGAAGCAAAAATATTCTGTATCGGCCTATCCAAGACCGGCACCACCAGCTTGGCAGCCGCGCTAGACGTGCTCGGCTACAACGTCAGAGACAATATCGGCGTCACGCGATTCGCGCCCGGCGACCTAGGCTGCATCGATGCGCACGAACTGGAGAGCCACGACGCCTTTACCGACACCCCCATCCCGAGCTACTACCGTGAGCTGGATGCCAAATACCCCAACGCCAAATTTATTCTGACCGTCCGCGACCAAGAGGGATGGCTGAAGTCCTGCAAAAAGCAGTTCAATCAGAAGCATGCCGAGATGCGCCATGATGCGATCAATGACTTGTTCATCGACATGTACGGCAGCGCTTGGTTCGACGAAGAGAAATTTACATCGGGCTACAACCGATTCGTGAATGGAGTGAAAGAGCATTTCAAAGACAGGCCCGATAACTTACTGATTTTGGATCTCTGCAGCGGCGATGGCTGGGACAAGCTCTGCGCCTTCCTCGACAAGCCGGTGCCGGACTCGCCGTTTCCCATTACCAATGTCACCAAGATCCAATGGCTGAGAGTGGAGGATGTGGTTGCGCTCGCCCGGGAAGCTGGCAAAAAGATTCCCGCACCAGACAAACTAGTTTTTCCCGACAGCGCTCCAGACCAAAGCATCATTGGTACTCTGAGCAGACCGCTGCGCGGGTCAATAGTCAAACATCGGCGCAAAGCGCTATCCAAAAAACTTGACTCCGCCTACAATACAATCGTTGACGGCCTCAAGGCCCTCAACGCCTCTATCCCGGTGCTATCCAAGAAAACACAGCATATCCCCTATTCCGAACGGAAAAACTGGAGCCACGTCTGGCTGGTTGATACTTTCGAGGGGGAACACTCACTGCTAAATGGTGACGAGACCTACAGCATCAACATCGCCCTGGTCGAAAACGGTGTTGTACGTATGGGGGTCGTCTACTTTCCGTCACGCGACATGATGTATTACACAAAAAACGGGACTGTTAGCTACAAGCAGGTAGGCGATGAAAACGCAATCAAACTAGAAACAATCGCCGACATCCATTGCGATGCATTGCCCGTCCTCGCTGCACATGAAAATATTTCGACACAATTACAGGGCCGACACAGCACTCCGAGCAATATCAGCGTCGAGGTTCAAGAAAGCGCGCCACTCGCCCTCTGCACAATAGCAGAAGGATCGGCAAAAGCTTTTCAAAGCGCGCAGCCGTTTATGGAATGGGAGATCGCAGCCGGACACGCGGTCGCTAACAGTATAAAAATAAGCGCAAAGGAAATTAATCACGACGGGCCGGTCCGGTACAATACAGAATCTTTGATAATTAACGCAGTCTTCACCAGGGTCGCGCAGACTAATGCCTAACATAAAGTCCCTGGGAAATCGCTTGCGGTCCCTGGGTAAGGTGGCAGCCAAACCGGACAACAACGAAACGATTTCCGGTTCGTCACCCGATGGCAGAAAGACTTTAATTAAAGTCTATGGCGAAATAAATAGCGGCACACATTTTGTCCACCGACTACTGAAACGAAATTTCAGTTACGAGTCCATACCGGGCACATTAGCAGAGGCGTGCCCGGGCTATCGCGAAACCATCGAGCAAGAAATCAAATCGATGACATCAGATCCCGCCAAACAGCTATGGATTAGACAATTGAAGATGGACGCCTATTTCCAGGGAAACCTCTGGAGTACCCTGGGGTGGAAACACTCCACACCACCACTCGGGGCGATCTCAAGCAGACCCGACATTGATAATATATTGTTTATTACCGTCACAAAGAATCCTTATGCATGGGCATTATCTTTGTTTCGCAGACCGTACGATTACCTAGGCGTCGACCTCCCAAAGACATTTTCAAAGTTTCTAACCGAACCCTGGCTTACCGTTAAACGAGACAATGCCCCTGCACTACTACAGGGGCCGATTGAACTATGGAATATTAAGACAAAGGGCTATTCCCAGCTATCCAGATCTGCTGATGCAATGAACTATCGTTACGAGGATATTCTAACCGACCCGACCCGCTTCTTAGATGCAATTTCGAAGCGACTCACGAAGAAAACCAACCAATTCATCGT
>JASBUE010000325.1 GCA_030148045.1 Candidatus Tenderia sp. | reverse complement strand
CAGACCTTGCGCTGCTGGCTCGGGATCAGTTCCTGATTCTCCATGTACTTCATGAAGTGGGCCTGATAGATCGCCTGGATTGGCCCGAGCCCCATGGAGACGGTGGGAAACTGCCAGAAATCGGGCATCAGCCAGGGATGGGGATAGGACGACAGGCCGTTGCCGTCCACCTCCTGGCGGAAGTTGTCGAGTTGTTCCTCAGTGAGCCATCCTTCAAAATAGGCGCGGGCATAGGTGCCGGGCGAGGCATGGCCCTGGGAGTAGATCAGGTCGCCGCCGTGTTCATGGCTGGGGGCGCGCCAGAAATGGTTAAAGCCCACATCGTACAGCGTCGCCGCTGAAGCGAAGGTGGCGATGTGGCCGCCCAGTTCGGCGGACTTGCGGTTGGCCTTGACCACCATGGCCATGGCGTTCCAGCGGATGAAGGAGCGAATGCGATCCTCCATGGCCTGATCGCCGGGAATAGGCGCCTCCAGATGGGGCGGGATGGTGTTGACATAGGCGGTATTGGCGGAATACGGCAGATTGGCACCCGAGCGCCGCGCCTTGTCGATCAACTGCTCCAGCAGGAAGTGGGCGCGCTCGACGCCTTCGTTCTCGATCACCGCTTCGAGGGATTCGATCCACTCCTTGGTTTCGACGGTGTCGATATCGGGTAACTCTGATTGCTGGGACATATCGCTACAATCCTTTTGCTAGATGCGTGTTGCCTGGTTCTGAAGGCGCGTGATTAAAACACGGCCGCTGCAGCGGGCCGCAAAGATCAATTATTTTGTCGACGATTACAAGACGTGTTCTCGTTTTCTTTTTGTATCAGTCAGTTAGAACAAGGCGGCAATTATACCGCGTTTTTGAAAAACGGGAAATTCGGGGACTTACCGCAAACGCTTGTAGTGATTGATCAGCCCGTTGGTGGAGGCATCATGACCGGCCACCGGCTCATCGCCCTGGAGTTCGGACTGGATGGTCTTGGCCAGCTGCTTGCCCAGCTCCACCCCCATCTGGTCGAAGGAGTTGATGTTCCAGATCACACCCTGAACGAAGATCTTGTGCTCGTACAGGGCAATGAGCATGCCCACGCTCTTGGGATCGAAACGCTGGAACAGTAAAGAATTGGTGGGGCGGTTACCCTCGAATTCCTTGTGCACCACCAACTGCTCCAGCTTGGCGCCGCTGTAGCCGTCGGCCTCCAGTTCGGCACGGGTCTGAGCCTCGCTGCGCCCCACCATCAGCGCCTCGGTCTGGGCGAAGAAATTGGACAGCAGGATGTCCTGGTGGTCGCCGAGGGGATTCTGGCTCTCCACCGCGGCGATGAAATCGGCCGGGATCAGCTTGGTACCCTGGTGCAACAGCTGGTAGAAGGCGTGCTGGCCGTTGGTGCCCACCTCGCCCCAGATCACCGGCCCGGTGAGGTAGTCGACGCGCTGGTTATCACGGGTGGTGTGCTTGCCGTTGCTCTCCATGTCGGCCTGCTGCAGATAGGCCGGGAAGCGGTGCAGATACTGGTTATACGGCAGGATGGCGTGACTGTCGGCCGCGAAGAAATCGTTGTACCAGATACCCAGCAGGGCCATGACCACGGGGATGTTTTGCGCCAAGGGCGCGCTGCGGAAGTGCTCGTCCATATCAAAGGCGCCCTGCAGCAGGGCCTCGAAGTTGTCCATGCCGATGGCGATGGCGATGGGCAGGCCGATGGCGCTCCAGAGCGAATAGCGGCCGCCGACCCAGTCCCAGAATTCGAACATGTTGTCGGTGCCGAGGCCCACGGGTGTGACCGGGGGGGGGTTGGTGACCCGCCCCACGATGGGGCGCGCCACGGCGCGCTCGTCACCGTCATAGGCGGCCAGCAGCCAGTCGCGCGCCGAGCGGGCATTGGTCAGGGTCTCCTGGGTGGTGAAGGTCTTGGAGGCGACGATGAACAGGGTGGTCTCGGGCCTGAGCCCCTTGATGGTCTCCACCAGATGATTGCTGTCGATGTTGGAGACGAAGTGCACCCGCAAACCCGGTTTGATGTAGGGCTTGAGCGCCTCGGTCACCATCACCGGCCCCAGATCGGAACCGCCGATGCCGATGTTGACCACGTCGGTCACTTGCTCGCCGCTGTAGCCCTGCCACTTGCCGCTGCGCACCTCGTCGCTGAAACGGCGCATCTTGGCCAGCACCTCGTTGACCAGGGGCATGACGTCCTCGCCGTCCACATAAATGGGGTGGTTATCGCGGTTGCGCAGCGCCACGTGCAGCACGGGACGGTCTTCGGTGATGTTGATCCGGTCGCCGTTGAACATGCGCGCGGTCCAGCCGCCGACGTCGGCATAGCCGGCCAGGTCGAGCAGCAGCTTCATGGTCTCGGCGGTGATGCGGTTCTTGGAATAATCGAACAGCAGATCCTGAAACTGCAGCGAGAAACGCTCAAAGCGTTGCGGATCTTCAGCGAACAGATCCCGCATATGGAGATTTTCGATCTCGTGTTTATGTGCCTTTAACGCCTTCCATGCCGCAATCTCTTGCATGCCCCACCTGTGTGTTGTTATCGGTTTAGAAAAAACGAGTTCTTAGAACGCCTCCGAACTGACATCGCTGCCCTCCAGCGACAGGGAGTGGCGACAGAACTGATCCTCGCGATCGAACAGGCGGTAGGTGCCGCGCGGTCCCCAGGTACCGGCCGGATAGGTGTTGATGAAGTCGCGCTCCATCGACCAGACCTTGAGAATCGGATCCACCACGCGCCACGCCCATTCCACTTCATCGTAACGCAAAAACAGGGAATGGTCTCCCTTGATCACATCCAGGATCAGGTCTTCGTAGGCATCGGCGCTGCTGCTGCTTTTATCATCATAGCTGGCGTCCAGACTGATGACGCGCGTCTTCATCGCTGTGCCGTGCTCCTTGACCTGAATCTCCATCTTGAGACAGTTATTGGGCTGGATGCCGAGCAGGATCCAGTTGGGCTTGAGCGCCTCGGCCTTGCTCTTGCTGCCGAACAGTTGTTGCGGCGTATGCTTGAAGCGGATGCAGATGGCGGAGCTGGATTCGGCCAGCCGTTTGCCGGTGCGCAGATAGAAGGGCACCCCTTTCCAGCGCCAGTTGTCGATGTAGAGCTTGAGCGCGGCATAGGTCTCGGTAGCGCTGTCGGAGGCCACGCCCGCTTCATCCTGGTAGCCGGCCACCGCGTGACCCTCCACATGGCCCGGCGCGTACTGGGCACGGAAGGCGTGAGCATGCACCGCGTTTTGCGGAATCGGCCGGATGGATTTCAGCACCTTCACCTTTTCATCGCGCAGGGATTCGGCGTCCATGCCCACCGGCGGCTCCATCGCCACCAGGGTGAGCAGCTGCATCAGGTGGCTCTGCAACATATCGCGCAGCGCCCCGGAGCGATCGTAATAGGCGGCCCGTCCTGAGATACCCAGGATTTCCGAATGGGTGATCTGGACATGATCGATATAGTTGCGATGCCAGAGCGGCTCCAGCAACAGGTTGGCGAACCGGAACACCAGCACGTTGCGTACAGTGGCCTTGCCCAGGTAGTGATCGATACGATAAATCTGATTCTCCCTGGCGTGGCGCAGCAGCGCGTTCTGCAGGGTCTGGGCGCTGAGCAGGTCATAGCCGAAGGGCTTCTCGATCACCACCCGGTGCCAGCCGTGCTTCTCGCTCAACAGGCCGGCCTCGCCCAGCTTTTCCATGACACTGCCGAATTCCGAGGGGCTCACCGCCATATAGTGCAGCAGGTTGCGGGGGAAGCGATCGTCCTCCTGCAAGCGCCGGCTCAGCCCCTGGAAGGTCTCATCATCCTCCAGGTCGCCCTGGTGGTATTCGAGCTTCTCGCTGAAGCGGTCGAAGGCGGCCTGGTCGTAACCATCCTTGTATTTGGCCGCCAACATTCCGGCCACCTCGTCCACCCACTGTTGTTTGTCCCAGGGACGGCGGCCGAAGGCGAGGACCTTGGCCTCGTCGGGCAGGCGGTTTTCGGCGTCGAGCCGGAACAGGGCCGGCATCAGTTTCAGGCGCGCCAGGTTACCGGTGGCACCGAAGATCAACAAGGTACAGGGATCCAACCTCCTCATCATTCACCCGCCTTTTTCACCGCATGGCCGCCGAAGGCATTGCGCATCATGGACAACAACCTGAAGTTGTAGCCCTCTTCGTCCTGGCTGGTGAAACGCATGCTCAGGGCCAGGCTCAGCACCGGCGCGGCGGTGCCCTGGTCGATGGACTCCACCACCGTCCAGCGGCCCTCGCCCGAATCGGGCACATAGGGGGCGACCTCCTCGAGCCGCTGGTCCTGCTTGAGGGCGTCGGCGGTCAGATCCAACAGCCAGCTGCGCACCACCGAGCTGTGGCGCCACAGCTCGGAAATCTGGGCCAGGTCGAGATTGAATTCCGACTTACCCTTCATCAGGGCGAAACCCTCGGCCATGGCCTGCATCATGCCGTACTCGATGCCGTTGTGGATCATCTTGGTGAAATGGCCGGCGCCCACCGGGCCGACATGGGCCCAGCCACGATCCGGCGCGGGGGCCAAGACCTTGAGCGCCGGTTCAACCAGCGCCAGCGCGCCTTTCTCGCCGCCCACCATCAGGCAGTAACCGTTGTCCAGGCCCCAGATGCCGCCCGAGGTGCCGGCGTCCACATAGCCGATGCCCCGTTGCGCCACCAGGGCGCCGCGGCGCTGGCTGTCGTGGTAATTGGAGTTGCCGCCGTCGACGATCACGTCGCCCTGTTCCAGCATGGAACTCAATTCCTCGATGGCCTGTTCGGTGGGCGCGCCGCTGGGCAACATCAGCCACACCACACGCGGCGCGGTCAGTTTTTCCACCGCCTCGCGCAGCGAGCCGGCGGGCACCATGCCATCCTCGGCGGCCAGGGTGTTGACGATCTCCGGCGAACGGTTGTAGCCCACCACCTCGATACCGCCGCGACACAGACGCCGCGCCATGTTGCCGCCCATCTTGCCCAATCCGATCATTGCCATGCGCATGCTCACTCTCCTTGCCTGTCCAATTCCGATTCAAGCCGGCACCGTTGGACATATGCCCGGTTGCCGTTTCCCCACGATTCCACTGCAGTCGGCCGACCACATCAAGACTTGATGAATTCTTTACAATCTTAAAGATAATTATTAACCCGGCAACCTAATATGTCATGTTCAGCCGTTGCGTGCTCGTCTACAGCAAGGCGTCAAAACGCCGCTGTAACCATCCTACAGCAAGTTTTGATAACGCAGTCTGTAGCCGAGCACGCAACGGCCTCTCTGTTTTAATCAACCGGTCACTTTTTCACGACTGCTACCGCGATGCGTGGCCGAAGGCGCAGAGCTGTTCCACCCGCGTCAGGCCGGAACCGCTTGGCAGACCGCCCAATCCGCCTGCGCCGGACTGCGCACCAAGCGTAAGCGCGCCGGCACCAAAGGAGGGCGCCCCACCCTACGCGGCAGAGAAAAATTACAAAACATTCACAAGCTTAAAAGGCCCATGCTATTCTGAAAAACAAAAAAACCACCCTCTTTTTTCCGCGAGCAGAACCCCATGGCCAGCAACACCATCCTTTTTGTCACCAGTGAAGTCTATCCGCTGATCAAGACCGGCGGTCTGGCGGACGTCGCCGGCAGTCTGCCCGCCGCCCTCAAGGCCCAACGCCAGGATGTGCGCATCATCATGCCGGCCTACCGCGGCGCCATGCGCAAGGCGGAAAAACTGGGCTTCGCCAGCTTCCGCATGGAAGGGGTGCCGGAGACCGTGCGCCTGCTCGAGGGTCGCCTGCCCGGCACCAGCGTGCGCCTGCTGCTGGTGGATTCGCCGGCCCACTTCGACCGCCCGGGCGGCCCCTACATGGACCCCGACGGCCACGATTGGGCCGACAACGCCGAGCGCTTCGCCCTGTTCGCCCGCGCCGTCACCGCCGTGGCCCTCAACAAGGCCGAACTGGACTGGCAACCCGACATCGTCCACTGCAACGACTGGCAGAGCGGCCTGGTACCGGCCCTGCTGGCGCCCTACCCCAAGCGCCTCTCCAGCGTGTTCACCGTCCACAATCTGGCCTATCACGGCTTCTTCGAGGCCGCCAAGTTCCAGAGCCTGAAACTCCCTTCGTATCTCTGGGGCGTGGACGGTCTGGAGTTCCACGGCGGTCTCTCTTTCATCAAGGGGGGGTTGGTGTTCGCCGACATGATCAGCACCGTCAGCCCCACGTATGCGGAAGAGATTCGCACCCCCCATTTCGGCCACGGCCTGGACGGCCTGCTCAACCACCGCGCCGAGCGCCTGACGGGGATTCTCAACGGCGTGGATTACAAACAGTGGAACCCGGCCAAGGATCCGCACCTGAAACACCACTACGACATCCACCACCTGGCCGGCAAGGCCCGCAATAAACAGCAATTGCAGACCCAGTTCGGCCTGCCGCAGCGCACCTCACCGCCGCTGCTGGGGCTGGTGGGCCGGCTGGTGGAGCAAAAGGGTATCGATCTGGTGCTCAGCATCATCCCCCAGCTGGTGCGGCACGACGTCCAGTTGGTGATCCTGGGCAGCGGCGACAAGCGTTTCCAGGCCGAGCTGCAACAGGCGGCAAAGCTGCACCCCGGGCACATCGCCGTGCATATCGGCTTCAGCGAAACCCTGGCCCATCGGATCGAGGGCGGCGCCGACATGTTCCTGATGCCGTCGCGCTTCGAGCCCTGCGGCCTGAACCAGATCTACAGCCTGCGCTACGGCACCGTGCCCATCGTGCGCCGCACCGGCGGCCTGGCCGACACCGTGGTCGACGCCCATGACGAAACTATCGCGCAGAAGCGCGCCACCGGCTTCGTCTTCGACCACGCCGCCCACGACGACCTGTGGCGGGCCACCCAGCGCGCCATCTCGGTGTTCCGGGGCCAGCCCAAGATTTGGCAACAGCTCATCGCCACCGGCATGCGGCAGGATTTCAGCTGGAAGCAGAGCGCCAAACACTACCTGGAGCTCTACCAGACGGCGCTGGAAAAACGCGGCGGCTGAGCCACCCATTACCCCCGCCCACCCCCT
Source organism: Candidatus Tenderia sp. (assembly GCA_030148045.1). Lineage (GTDB taxonomy): Bacteria > Pseudomonadota > Gammaproteobacteria > Tenderiales > Tenderiaceae > Tenderia. The sequence continues at coordinate 1,234 of JASBUE010000325.1, read as the reverse complement.
AAAATCCCGCACCGGGTGTATAATGGCCGCCTTTTGGTCATCGTGGCCGCACCACACACAACCACAACCAGCTGTTTGTAAAAACAAGATTATGGACAAGAAACTGCGCTCGCGCGTCAAGCTATTCGGCAATCTGCTGGGCAACATCCTGCGCGCCCAGGCCGGCGACCAGGTGTTCTCCGCCGTCGAGACCCTGCGCAAGGGCTATATCAGCCTGCGCAAGGAAGACAACGCCAAAAAACAGCAGCAGCTCAAGCTGTTGATCAGCCGCCTCGACCCCCAGACCCTGACCCAGGTGGTGCGCGCCTTCAGCATCTATTTCAGCCTGGTCAACATCGCCGAGGAGGCCTACCAGCACCAGCACCGGCGCCGCCTGTGCCGCTTCAGCGACGGCCCGGCCTGGCCCGGCTCCTTCAACGCCACCCTGAGCGAATTCAAACAGCAGAATATCGGCGCCGAGCAGCTGCAGACCATCCTCAACCGCACCTCGTATTACCCGGTCATCACCGCCCACCCCACCGAGGCCAAGCGGCGCATGGTGAAAGAGGCGCTGCGGCGCATCTTCATCACCAGCGAACAGCTCGACGACAGCCGCCTGAGCAAGCAGGAACGCCAGGAGATCATCGAACGGCTGGAGAGCGAAATCCAGATCCTGTGGAAGACCGACGAGGTGCGCGTGCGCCGGCCGCGCGTCGAAGACGAGATCCGCACCGGCATCGGCTATTTCCAGGACTGTCTGTTCGACGCCGTGCCGCAGACCTACCGCAACATGGAAAAGGCGGTGGCCAAGATCTACGGCGGCAGCCCGGCGGTGAGCGTGCCCAGCTTTCTGCGCTTCGGTTCCTGGGTCGGCGGCGACCGCGACGGCAATCCCAACGTCACCCCCGAGACCACCCGCTTCGCCCTGCGTCTGCAGGCGCGCTCCGTGCTGCTGGAATACCTCAACCGCCTCGGCGCCCTGACCCGGGTGCTGACCCTGTCCAGCTCGCTATGCCGCCCCACCGAGGCCTTCAGCCGGGCGCTCAACGACTACGACCACCTGGTCGAGACCGCCCTCGACGGCGATATCGAACGCTTCGCCAATGAACCCTACCGCCGCATGCTGTTCCTGATGCGCTATCGCCTGGAACGCAACCTGGTAGCGGTCAAGAACAGCTTGGGCGAGCACGTTTACGAACCCACCGAACATGCCTATGCCAACGAAGACGAACTGCTACACGACCTGCGCCTGATC
>JASBUE010000322.1 GCA_030148045.1 Candidatus Tenderia sp. | reverse complement strand
GCAGCGAGGAGATGGTCCTGGACTTGAGCCTGGCCGGCGGTGTGCCGGTGCCCAGCAATCAGAACGGGCCGCGGCAGGGTATGCCCGACCTGGCCCCGACGCTGGAATTCGGTCCATCGCTGGAGTTTCGCCTCTGGCACGACGGAAACGCAAACCATCGCAGTCTGTGGTTGCGTCTGCCGCTACGGGCGGCCTATTCGGTGGACGGCCGGGATTCGGCCCAGGAGGGCTGGGTGTTCGCCCCCTACCTCGAATACAGCCGCAAGCCCCTTCAAGCCAGCGACCCGGAATACAGCGTCTCCATCGGCCCCATCTTCAGCGACGACGCCTATCACGACTATTTCTACGGCGTGAAACCGGCCTATGCCAGCGCCACCCGCCCGGCCTACGAGGGACGCAGCGGCTACAGCGGCGGCCGCCTCACCTTGATCGCGCACAAGACCCTCGGCGACCTCTCCCTGGCCGCCTTCCTGCGCTTCGACACCCTCAACGGCGCCGTCTTCAGCGACAGCCCCCTGCTCGAAAAACAGAGCTATCGCATCGCCGGTTTTGTCATCAGCTGGATCCTGGGGCGTTCCGATAAACTGGTGTATTCCCCATGAAACAATCTGTCATAATCCTGTAATAGATCTGTTTTCTAATGCCCTCATCCGAAAACAGTTGAAGCTAGACCAGACCCATGTCAGTCAATATACTCATTGTCGATGACGAAGCCGATGTGCGTGAGATGGTGAGCTTTACCCTCAGGCGTCAGGGATTCAATGTTGTCAGTGCCGCCGACAGCCGCACGGCACTCAAGAAACTGGGCGAAATCCTGCCCGATCTGATCATGTTGGACTGGATGCTGCCCGACATCAGCGGCGTCGACCTGGCCCGGCGCCTGAAGGGCGACGAGCGCTACGAGGACATCCCCGTCATCATGCTCACCGCCCGCGGCGAAGAGGATGACAAGATCCGCGGCCTGGACGCCGGCGCCGACGACTATATCACCAAGCCCTTCTCGCCACGCGAGCTGGGCGCCCGCATCAACGCCGTGCTGCGCCGCGCCTCCCCCAGCCACGGCAAGGACATCATCAACATCAATGGCTTGTCCCTGGATCAGAAGGGGCACCGGGTACATGCGGGCGACGCCGAGATCAAACTCGGCCCCACCGAATTCAAGCTGCTGCAGTTCCTCATGGGCCACCCGGACCGGGTGTTCAGCCGCACCCAGCTGCTCGACCGCATCTGGGGCAGCAACGTCTATATCGAGGAACGCACCGTGGACGTCCACATCCGCCGACTGAGAAAAGCACTTGAACCGGTGGCGTATGACCGTATGATACAGACAGTACGAGGAGCGGGTTACCGGCTGACGGCTGAGGAGTGATCATTATTGTCGCCCTTGAGTAAGGAAATCTGGCGCCTGACCGGCCTGCTGGGCCTGGCGTTGGTGATTGGTTTCATCATCGGACAGCTGCTCGCCTGTTTGCTGATCGCCCTCGCCCTCTACCTGGGCTGGCACATCCACAACATCAACCGCCTGGCCCGCTGGCTCAGCAAGCCGGGCAAATTCCACCCGCCCGAAGGACAAGGCATCTGGGCCGAGATCTTCGACCGCATCTACCACTTGCAACAGAAAAACCGGGAGCGCAAAAAGAAGCTGGCCAAATATATCACCCGCTTCAAGGAATCCACCGCAGCCATGCCCGACGCCACCGTGGTGCTCAACCGCTACGATCAGATCGAATGGGTCAACAAGGCCGCCCAGGAGATTCTCGGGCTGCAACCGGCCAAGGACATCGGCCAGCACCTCAGCAACCTGATCCGCCATCCCAGCTTCATCCTTTACCTCAACCGCAAGGATTACGAGACGCCGCTGGAGATACCCGCGCCGGTGGACGAGCAACAGCAGCTGAGCGTACGCATCATCCCCTACGGCCAGAACCAGCGGCTGCTGATCGCCCGCGACATCACCCGCATCAAACGCCTGGAGCAGATGCGGCGCGATTTTGTCTCCAACATCTCGCACGAGCTGCGCACCCCGCTCACCGTCATCCACGGCTATCTGGAAAGCATGCAGGACGAGACCGATGGGGCGTTGACCGAGTGGCACGACACCATCGAAATGATGATGCGTCAGTCGGCCCGCATGCAAAATATCGTCAACGATCTGCTGATGTTGTCCCGGCTTGAAAACGAAGAGCTCAAACAGGCCTCACGTGAAGAGGTCCCGGTTCCCAATCTACTCCATTCGATCCGGGAAGAGGCGCTCGCACTCGGTGCCGACAAGGAACAGACCATTACTCTGGAGTGCGCCAACGAACTGGGGCTCTACGGCGTACAGAACGAACTCTACAGCGCCTTTTCCAATCTCGTCTTCAATGCCGTGCGCTACACCCCCAAGGGCGGCAAGATCACCATCCGCTGGTTTTACGACGACGCCGGCGCCCATCTGGAGGTGGAAGACACCGGCATCGGCATTCCACCCCAGCACCTGCCACGCCTGACCGAGCGATTCTTCCGTGTCGATGTGGGCCGCTCACGGGACATCGGCGGCACCGGCCTGGGCCTGGCCATCGTCAAGCATGTGTTGGAGCGCCACCAGGCCAAGCTGAGAATCAAGAGCCAGATCAACCGCGGCAGCACCTTCATCTGTGATTTCCCCGGCGAAAGCGCCATCATCTATCCGCAACAATCCGTCATAAAAGTGTAATATTCAGGCTTCATACTTACCGCCAGTTTGCTCGCCCCTGAAGCGGGCGATGTTTTTTTACACGATTGCAGGAGCACCATCTGATGAAACTTCGCAACATTCTGATTTCGATGGCCGGTGGCGTAGCGCTGGCGTCAGGCAGCGTCTTGGCGGACAGCAAGGTCGACCCCAGCCTGCCTGAATACAGCAAGGCCAGCGGCATTTCCGGCAACCTCTCCAGTGTCGGTTCCGATACCCTCGCCAACCTGATGACCCTGTGGGCCGAGGAGTTCAAACGTGAATATCCGAACGTCAACATCCAGATCCAAGCCGCCGGTTCCTCTACCGCGCCGCCCGCGCTGACGGAAGGCACCTCAAACCTGGGCCCCATGAGCCGCAAGATGAAGGACAAGGAGATCGAGTCGTTTGAAAAACGCTATGGCTACAAACCCCTGGCCATCCCCGTCGCAATCGACGCCCTGGCGGTTTACGTTCATAAAGACAATCCCATCAAGGGCATGACCATCCCCGAGGTCGACGCTATTTTCTCCGTTACCCGAAAATGTGGACACGACAGTGACATCACCAAGTGGGGTGACCTGGGCCTGAGCGGCAGCTGGGCCAGCCGTGACATCCAGCTGTATGGCCGTAACTCGGTGTCCGGTACCTATGGCTATTTCAAGAAGAAGGCCCTGTGCAATGGTGACTACAAGAACACCGTCAACGAGCAGCCCGGTTCCGCCTCCGTGGTGCAGTCGGTCTCGGCCTCCCTCAACGGCATCGGTTACTCCGGCATCGGTTACAAGACCTCCGGCGTGAAGGCCGTGCCGCTGGCTAAGAAGGAAGGCGAGCCTTTCGTCGAGGCCTCTCCGGACAATGCCATCACCGGTGATTATCCGTTGGCGCGTTTCCTTTATGTCTATGTCAATAAGCATCCCAACAAGGCCTTAGCACCGCTAGAGCGTGAGTTCATCAAGATGGTGCTGTCCAAGGCCGGTCAGGAAGTCGTGGTCAAGGACGGTTACATCCCGCTACCGTCCAAGGTGGTCGGCAAGGTGCTGAAAACCATCGAATAAAAACAACCCCAGCACAACGCAATATTCAAGCCCCGCTCTGCGGCACTGCTGTCCCACAGTTTGACAGTCATAAAGCGAACCTCATTTGAGGTTCGCTTTTTTTATCTGGGGGAATCGGCGGATTCAACTTTCCGACATATTTTCACAATTTGTAATACAACGGTCATACAGCGTTCTTAGAATACCCCCGAATTGAGTAATCGCGATTGACTCTTTTGTTACTTCATTCACTCAAATCGAGAGGGACTACAACCATGTTGAAACGTTCTCTGGCAACCAGCCTGATCCTGGCTGGCGGTATGCTGGGCACTGCACAGGCCGATGCAACCCGCGACTACATCAGTATCGTCGGTTCATCCACCGTCTATCCGTTTGCCACCGTCGTTGCCGAACAGTTCGGCAAAACCACCAGATTCAAGACACCCAAGATCGAATCCACCGGCTCCTGTGGCGGCCTGAAACTGTTCTGTGCCGGCGTGGGCGTCGAGCATCCCGATATCACCAACGCCTCACGCCGCATCAAGTCATCCGAACTAAAAATGTGTGAAAAGAACGGCGTCAAGGAAATCGTCGAGGTCAAAATCGGGTATGACGGTATCGTCATCGCCAATTCCAAACAGGCGCCCCAGATGGAACTGGGCCTGAAGGATATCTTCCTGGCCCTGGCCAAGGACGTACCCAACCCTAACGGCAAGCAAGAGCTGGTCCCCAACCCCTACAAAACCTGGAAGGACGTAAACCCGACCCTGCCCAATACCAAGATCGAAGTATTGGGCCCGCCGCCCACCTCCGGCACCCGCGATGCCTTTGCCGAGCTGGCCCTGGAAGGCGGCTGCAAAAAATTCGACTGGATCAAGGCCATCAAGAAACAGGACAAGAAACAGTACAAGAGCATCTGCCACACCATTCGCGAGGATGGCGCCTACATCGAAGCCGGCGAGAACGACAACCTGATCGTGCAGAAGCTGGAAAGCAATCCGAAGGCGCTGGGCGTATTCGGCTACAGCTTCCTGGATCAGAACAGGGACAAGGTACAGGGCTCCGCCATCGAAGGCATCAAGCCCGAGTTCGACAGCATCGCCGACGGCAGTTACCCGGTCTCACGTCCGCTCTACTTTTACGTCAAGAAGGCGCATATCGACGTGATCCCGGGCATGCGTGAGTACCTGGCCGAGTTCACCAGCGAGAAGACCTGGGGCGAGGAAGGTTATCTGGCAGATCGTGGTCTGATTCCCATGCCTAAACCCGAGCGCAGGCAGTTCGGCAACGACGCCAAGAAACTCGCCGCGCTCAAAATGTAATCACCCCCGGCGGCGGCCACGTGGTCGCCGCCGTTTTTTCTCGGACAGATTCATGAACTATTAAGGCAGAAATAATGAATACCCATCTTCCGAAACCGTTGGCCGCAGGGATGCGGACAGCGAGCGTAGAGGGATGTATTTACAGCGTGTTTCGGAAGATGGGTATTCATTATTAATCATCTACTCTTATGTCCGTCAAAAGTTTGATTCTGGTATTACTCATCCTCAGCTCTGCCGCCTACTACCTCGGTCGGCGACGGGCCTTCAGGGTGAGCGGCGGCAAAATCAGTCGACTTCACTCCCTGCCCAGCTACTACGGACTCTACACCGCGCTCTGGTGCGGCATCCCGGCACTACTGTTATTGGGGATCTGGTTCACCTTCGAAAACACCATTATCACCAGCCTGGTCGTCGCCCGGTTGCCCGCCGATCTGCAACAACTGGAACCGGCGCGTCTTAGCCTGATCGTCAACGATATCAGGAACACTGTTTACGGCAACATCGTTTCCGCCGAGGCCGAGATTGATCCCGCCATCCAGACGGCGGCCGAATACTATCGTCACCTGCTCGGTCTCAGCCACGCGCTGGTCGCCCTGCTGGTACTGTGCCTGGCCGCCGGCATGGCCGCGCTGAAGCTGCGCGCCATCCATCTCAGGCACCAGGCACGCAATTCGGTGGAAAACATTATCAAAATTTTCCTCATCGTCTGTTCCAGCATCGCCATCTTGACGACTGTCGGTATCGTGCTGTCGGTGCTGTTCGAATCGCTGCGTTTTTTCAAGATGGTGCCTTTGACCGAGTTCATGTTCGGGCTGGAATGGAGTCCCCAGACGGCCATCCGCGCCGACCAGGTCGGCTCCAGCGGTGCCTTCGGCGCCGTGCCGCTGTTCGCCGGCACCCTGCTGATCTCGTTTATTGCCATGCTGGTGGCGGTGCCCATCGGCCTCATGTCGGCCATTTATCTGTCTGAATACGCCGGCCCCAAACTGCGCACCACGGCCAAGCCGCTGCTGGAGATACTGGCCGGCATTCCCACTGTGGTCTACGGCTTTTTCGCCGCGCTGACCGTGGCGCCCTTCATCCGCGACACCGGCTCCCTGATC